>CAYFOT010000024.1:3316-23338 GCA_964344825.1 uncultured Actinomyces sp. | reverse complement strand
GGTATTCGAAGACGCCAGTCAACTGTGTTCACCTTTGCGTAATTTGAAGGGGCACACCCAGTTTACTGCACGCCGCGGAAGCATCTGGAAGTTGAAGGTCCCGCTTCGGCGCACATCACATTGGGATACGCGGCACTGATCGCCCTCGCCTAGGCCAGTTTGAACCAAAGTGTGAGACACGCGGCAGAGGAGCTTGTGACCGCCTAGTATTGGCGACGTGAAGAACGTGCTGACGGTGGTCGCTCTTGCGCTTGTGGTCGTTGTACCCAGGCGTACGGTGCCTGCTGTTTGACAGATGGTCCGTACGCCTAATCCCCACGCTACGAAATAGCGGGGGTTTTTTGTTGCTAGGGACCAAGAGGACGGAGAACAAACAAGTGACCACAGGACAAACCATCACTGGAGCAGAGGCGATTATCGCCTCGCTTGAGGCGCTGGGTGTCGAAGAGGTTTTCGGGATGCCCGGCGGCGCAATCCTGCCAACCTACGACCCCCTAATGGATTCCAAAATCCGCCACATTCTAATTAGGCACGAACAGGGCGCCGGCCACGCAGCCGAAGGCTTCGCTGTTTCCAGCGGAAAAGTTGGATGCGCAATTGTGACGTCCGGCCCGGCCGCCACAAACGTCATGACCGCGCTGGCGGATGCAAATCTGGACTCGGTGCCGATCGTTGTCATTACGGGCCAGGTCGGATCTGCGTTGATCGGGACGGACGCGTTCCAAGAGGCAGACGTTGTTGGTGCTTCCATGCCGATCTCCAAGCACTCTTTCTTGGTGACAAAGCCAGAAGACATCCCCGCCAGAATTGCTGAAGCCTTCTACATTGCGAACACGGGACGCCCCGGCCCCGTCCTCGTCGATATTACGAAGGACGCGCAGACTGGTGAACTCGACTTCTCTTGGCCACCGGTCATGGACATTCCTGGCTACCGCGTACCTGGGAAACCATCGCAGAAGCAGATTCGCGCGGCGGCCGCGGCGATTGCGGAGTCGAACGCTCCGGTGCTCTACGTGGGGGGTGGCATTATTCGCTCGGGCGCGTCCAAGGAGCTCATGGAGTTAGTGGAGCTAACAGACGCGCCAGTCGTCACGACGCTGCAAGCGCGCGGCGCTATCCCCGATTCAGACCGCCACTGCTTGGGTATGCCCGGCATGCACGGCACTGTTGCGGCGGTGGGCGCTCTCCAACGCGCAGACCTATTGGTGACGTTGGGCGCCCGTTTCGACGACCGCGTCACGGGACGTCTGGACTCTTTCGCACCGCGTGCCAAGGTGATCCACGTGGATATTGACGCTGCTGAAATCTCGAAGAACCGCGAAGCCGACATTCCGATCGTGGGCGACCTGAAGGCCGTGATCCAGGGCCTGAATAAGGTGCTCCCGGATGCTTTGCCGGACAACTACCGTGAGGACCTCTCCGGATGGTGGCGCTACCTGGATCGTCTCGTGGATTCCTACCCGCTTGGGTGGACCGAACCCGCAGACGGCCTAATGGCTCCCCAGTACGTGATCCAGAGGCTGTCGGAGCTGTCCGGCCCGGATGCGTTCTACGCGACAGGCGTGGGGCAGCACCAGATGTGGGCTGCTCAGTTCTTGGACGTGGAAAAGCCGCGTCATTTCGTTTCCTCGGCGGGCCTTGGGACCATGGGCTTTGGCCTTCCAGCAGGCATCGGTGCGCAGGTCGCGAACCCCGACAACACCGTGTGGGTGATTGACGGCGACGGATCACTGCAGATGACCCTCCAGGAGTTCGCAACGGCCGTCACCAACAACATCCCCGTGAAGGTCGCGCTGATCAACAACACGGTTCTGGGCATGGTGCGCCAATGGCAGAACCTGTTCTATAACGAGCGGTACTCGAATACCAACCTCAACGACCATGACGCCGAAACGCAGGTTCCGGACTTTGTGAAACTGGCAGAGGCATACTCCATGCCGGCGCGCAGGGTCACGAAACCTGAAGAAGTAGACGACGCGATCAACTGGGCGCTGTCAATCAATGACCGCCCTGTGCTCGTGGAATTCCGCGTGTCCAAGGACGCGATGGTGTGGCCCATGGTCGCAGCAGGGGTTTCGAACGATGACATTCGTTTTGCTCGCGGTATGGCACCAATCTGGGATGGGGAGGAGTGATCATGGCCGAAAAGTTGCACACACTGACCGTGTTGGTGGAGAACAAGCCGGGCGTGCTTACGCGCGTCGCCGGCCTATTCGCCCGCCGGGCATTCAACATCAAGTCGTTGACGGTAGGTGAAACGGAGCGGGCGAACATCTCCCGCATGACGATCATCGTCGACGCGGAAGAGATCCCGCTGGAGCAGGTCACCAAGCAGCTCAACAAGCTGATCAACGTCCTGAAGGTTGTGGAGTTGCCTCCGGATGAGTCGGTGGAACGTCGCCTGCTCCTCCTGAAGGTCACCGCTAACGACGAAACGCGGACGTCCGTCTTGCAGATTGTTGACCTGTTCCGCGCCCACGTCATCCACGTCGCTCGCGACACGGTGATCATTGAGTCCATTGGATCGAGGGCGAAGTTGGAAGCCCTACTCGAAGCACTGAAGCCATACGGCGTCAGAGAAATTGTTCAATCAGGTGCGGTTGCGCTCAGCCGCAGCCCCCGGTCGTTGACCGACCAGATTAAGGAGAAATAGTGGCCAAGGTTTACTACGAGAACGATGCGGATTTGGATCTCATTCGTTCCAAGAAGGTTGCGATTATCGGCTACGGCTCTCAGGGTCATGCCCACGCACAGAACCTTAAAGATTCTGGTGTGGAGGTTGTTGTCGGACTGCGTCCGGGCTCATCCTCTTGGGAGAAGGCTGAAGCCGCTGGTCTTGAGGTCGCTGAAGTTTCAGAAGCAGTCAAGCAGGGTGACGTCGTCATGGTCTTGGTCCCGGACCAGTACCAGCGCACGGTGTACGCCGACCAGATTGCACCAAACCTGAAGGAAAACGCAGCGCTCTTCTTCGCCCACGGCTTCAACATCCGCTACGGATACATTGAGGCTGACGACACGCACGACATCTGCATGGTTGCCCCTAAGGGCCCGGGACACAAGGTCCGCGAATCCTACCTGGACGGTCAGGGCATCCCCGCGATTGTTGCAGTTGAGCAGGACGCTGACGGCCAGGCTTGGCCTTTGGCTCTGTCCTATGCGAAGGCCATCGGTGCCACCCGCGCGGGTGTAATCCAGACGACGTTCACTGAGGAAACCGAAACCGACCTGTTCGGTGAGCAGGCCGTCCTCTGTGGTGGCGTTTCCCAGCTGATCCAGTACGGTTTTGAGACGCTGGTTGAGGCCGGTTACCAGCCGGAGATCGCCTACTTTGAGGTCCTCCATGAGATGAAGTTGATCGTCGACCTCATCTGGGAAGGCGGCATCACGAAGCAGCGCTGGTCCGTCTCCGATACGGCGGAATACGGCGACTATGTCTCCGGACCACGTGTCATTGGTGAGCAGGTGAAGGAGTCCATGAAGGAAGTCCTCGCGGATATTCAGGATGGCACCTTCGCTCGCCGCTTCATCGCGGACCAGGACAATGGCGGCCAGGAGTTCAAAGCCCTGCGCGCCGAAGGGGAGTCCCACCCGATTGAGGCGACCGGCCAGAAGCTCCGCAAGGAGTTTGGTTGGGCCAAGGCCGATGCGGACTACGTGGACGGCAGCGCCGCTCGCTAGTCGGTTTCTAGTGGGGCGTGGCTGTTGCTGCGCCCCACCGAGGGCCGCGGCTTGCCCGTGGGTGGGCAGCCAAACCAAATGGGCGAGGGCGAAGAAGCGTCCCCGAAGCAAAAGAATCGAGTTTCAATAGTGAGTAACGCGTTGCGCGTCGCCGTCATCGCTGGTGACGGAATCGGCCAGGAAGTCACCGAACAGGCCGTGGCGGTCCTGCAGAAGTCCCTCGAAGACAGCGGGTGCACGCTGGAGTTGGCTGATTTCGACCTAGGTGCCAGTCGGTACTTGGCCGACGGTCACATTTTGGACGAGGACGATTTGGAGGAGTTGGCCAAATACGACTCCATCCTGCTTGGCGCTGTGGGCGACCCCCGCGTGACACCAGGTGTGCTGGAGCGCGGGCTACTCCTGAAACTCAGGTTCGCATTCGACCAATACGTCAATCTACGCCCTTCCAAGCATTACCCGGGCGTTGCTTCTCCGCTTGCAAATCCGGAGGGTATCGACTTCGTTGTCGTACGTGAGGGCACGGAGGGTCTCTATGTCGGCAACGGCGGCGCGGTTCGTGTGGGGACAAAACAGGAGATCGCCACTGAGGTCTCCGTCAATACGGCGTTCGCGGTGGAGCGGGTGCTCAGGTATGCGTTCAACTTGGCGCAGAGCCGCGAAGCGAAACACCTGACGCTGGTGCACAAGATGAACGTTTTGGTGCACGCAGGTTCCATGTGGAAGCGGATCGCCGACGCGATCTCTTTGGAGTACCCGGAAGTCACTGTGGACTACCAGCACATCGACGCTGTCACCATTCACCTGCTAACCCGTCCACAATCCTTCGACGTCATCGCCACGGACAATCTGTTTGGCGACATCATTACGGACGAGGCCGGTGCGATCACCGGCGGCATCGGACTGGCGGCATCCGGAAACATCAACCCGGAAGGGGTCTTCCCCTCCATGTTTGAGCCGGTCCACGGCTCCGCCCCCGACATTGCGGGCCAGGGGATAGCCGACCCGATCGCTGCTATCGGCTCTGTTGTCCTCCTCCTCCAAAACGCGGGGCTGGAAGATCAGGCGAACGCGGTCCAACGCGCTATCGACAAAGACATGGTCTGGCGCGCCCAGAACCCCGAAGAAGCGAAAGCGCGGGGCACACGGGCGATCGGCGACGCAATCTTGGCGGAACTAAACTAGGCGCAAAACCGGGGTCCGCCCTCGAAAACAAAACGAAACACGGCAACTGGAAACAGGGAATGGAAGGCGGCGTCATGGCCGAGACTCAAGCGTCAAGTTCGCGGAGCTCTTTGGAAGAAAAGGTTTCTGCGCAGGAACTGCCTAATGCGTCAGAGGCGGCTGAGCGTTTCCCGGTGATTCCGAATCCGAATCCGGCCTCGGATGAGGAGCATGCGAAGGTTCTTGAGGAACTGGTTTTCGGGGAGCACTTCGGCGACTACATGGCGATCGCGGACTGGTCGGTCAAGGATGGTTGGCACGACCGGCGCGTGGAACCGTTCGGCCCGCTCCCTCTGTCACCTGCGGCGTCGGTCCTGCACTATTCGCAGGAGATTTTTGAGGGCATGAAGGCGTTCCGCTGGGAGGACGGAAGCGTCTGGACGTTCAGGCCGGGGTTCAATGCGGCCAGGATGAATCACTCGGCGCGTAGGATGGCTATGCCGGAGATCCCCGTGGAGGACTTCTTAGGTGGGATCGCGCAGATGGTTCGCGCGGATGAGCGGTGGGTGCCTTCCACGCCAAACTCAGCGCTGTACGTGCGCCCGTTCATGATCGCTGATGAGGCGTTTGTTGGCGTGCGCCCCGCCCACCACTACAAGTACGTCGTGATCGCCTCCCCTGTTGGCCCCTACTTCAAGAAGGGTCTGAGTGGGGTGTCCATTTGGGTGGATGGCGAATACAATCGCGCAGCTCCCGGCGGAACCGGGGACGCGAAGACCGGTGGGAACTATGCCGCGTCACTGCTACCCCAGGTGCTGGCTGAGCAGAAGGGTTTTGAGCAGGTCTGCTACTTGGATGCCCGCACCGACACCAACATTGAAGAGCTGGGTGGGATGAACGTGTTCGTCGTCCTAGCCGACGGCACCGTGATGACTCCGCGGCTGACCGGGACGATTCTTGAGGGCGGCACGCGCTCGGCGATCATCCAGCTACTTAGCGATCGCGGCATTGAGGTGAAGCAGGAGACCATTTCTCTTGAGTGGCTTATTCACGCCATCAAGTCGGGTGAAGTAGCAGAGATGTTTGCCTGCGGGACCGCCGCCGTCGTTACCCCAATCGCGCGTTTGGCGGGGGAAGGATTTGACGTTGAAATCCCCGGAACCAAGGTGACGAAGGAAATCTTGGAGGAACTGGGTGGCATTCAGCGCGGCACCATTGAGGATCGCCACGGATGGATGTACCAGCTGGTTTGACGTTTCCGTGTATCAAACCGTTGAGGTCGCGTGAGAATACTCCCGCACCCACCCCCTTGGTTAGGCAGACCTAACCTGAGATAATAGACACGTGTCTATTACCCCAGCTTTGAATCCCAAGAGCAGCGCTCCACGCACCCCCGCGGCCGCTAAAACTCCTTTGCCGTGGGGGCGAATGGCGCTTCTTATCGGCGCTATGGTGGCGCTCCTTTCCGGCCTCGACGCCGCGCTGCTGCGGTTGGGGTTGGCGGCCCCCGCGCCGTCAATGGACTTGGCGAACTTCCACGGGCCACTCATGGTTTTCGGTTTCCTGGGGACCGCCATCGCTCTTGAGCGCGCAGTCGCACTGCAGTCCGACCGGAAGCGCTCATCCAAACTGGCCTACCTGGCGCCCGCCGCATCGGTTGCGGCAACTATCATTGCGTTGGCGCAAATCGTCCTTCTGGGCGAGGGCGCAACGCGGCTTGGTCCCGCGCTCGCCTGGGGCATTGCGATGGCGGGAATGTGCGCGATGTACGTGATCGTCTGGCGTCGCCAACCCATGATTGCGGTGCTGGTCCAAGGTATGGGGGCTTTGGCGGGCCTGGGCGGAGTCCTGCTTTGGGGCAGGGGATTCGAAGCCGCCCAGATCGTGCCCTGGTGGTGCGCGTTTTTGGTGCTGACAATCATTGGGGAGCGGCTTGAGTTGGCGCGCATTGCGTTTGCTCGGGGGGCAACGGAGAGCCGGATCTTGGGAGAGACCTTGGCGCTGATGGTCGCCCTCGTCCTATCGGTCTACGTGCCCGATGTTGGCTACCCGATTTTGGGGGCGGCACTCATCGTCCTCGTCCTCGACACCGCGGGACACGACGTGGCGCGTCGGACCATCTCTTCGGCGGGCATCACCCGTTTCATGGCCGCGTGCATGCTGGCCGGTTACGGGTGGGCGCTGGTGGCGGGCGGGATCTGGGTTCTACGCGGCCCTGTTTACTCCGGCTACGGGTACGACACCGTGGTTCACGCGCTCACCATTGGCTTTGCGCTTTCCATGGTGCTGGCTCACGCCCCGGTGATCGTGCCTGCGATCGCGCGCAGGCCGCTGCCGTACAGCCCGGTGATGTGGGCGGTGTGGGGATGCCTGCAGGCTGGCCTGCTCATCCGGGTGGTCGCGGGGGTGCGGGACGCGGAGGGCGCCTGGCAGTTTGGCGGAGCGATCGATGTGTTGTCGGTGCTCGCCTTTATGATCACTACCGTCAGCCTCATTGTTTTGTCGTCTAGGAGGGATGTGCGCAATATGAAGACGCCCTCGACCCAAAGTGAAGAGCCGCGCGTATGACTGGGACGTCTGCGCGCCCAACCGCGCGTCGCCGCAGCCGCACGGACCGCATGACGACGGCGTGGATGGTGGCGGCGGTCCTCGTTCTCATCGTGAGCATCGCGGGGCGGACCTACATTCCGCAGTCATGGTGGCTGTCGATCCATATCATTACCCTGGGAATCCTCACCAACGCAATCCTGCAGTGGTCGTGGTATTTTTCGCGCTCCCTGTTGAGGCTCCCAGCGACCGATAAGCGTTCCGGACGTGACCAGGCTATCCGCCAAGGCGCCTTCAATGTTGCGCTGGTCCTGCTGATAGCGGGGATGATGGCGGCGTCTTTCCCCCTGGTAGTCGGCGCCGCGACCGGCGTGGGATTGGTGATTGCGTGGCACGGGGGCGCCCTCGTACTGGCGGCGCGCAGCCGCCTGGGGTCACGGTTCGCCATTGTCATCCGCTACTACATCGCTTCCGCAGCGTTCTTGGTGTTGGGCGTCGTTCTGGGGATCCTTGCGGCTTCGGCGATGTTCCAAGTTGACGCGCCAACCTGGGTCGTGGAGGGGCGTGCTTCGCTGACGCTGGGGCACTCTTTGGCGAACTTCCTGGGCTGGCTGGGACTCACGATCGCGGGCACACTCATCACCTTGTGGCCCACTATGCTGCGCACCCGCATGGCCCCAGATGCGGTGGAGAGCTCTACGCAGGCGCTCCTGTTCGCCGCGTTGGGCGCACTCATCGCGGTGGTGGCAGCCTCCACCGGGTGGACCAAGGCGGCTGGCTTCGGCGTCCTCATCTACTGCGCGGCCCTGGCGTGGGGGATCGGCGTCCCACTGGTCAAAGAGGTGCGCGTGAAGCCCGCCAGTGGATATGCAACGTGGTCTGCGGGACTTGGGATCATGTGGGCGTTGACGGGGTTGCTGGGGTTGAGCATCATGCTCTACCTGGCGCCCAACGCAGATTCGTTTCGTGACTCCGCGCCCGCCCTGATCCTCATGCTGGGGGTCGGGGGTGCACTGCAGATCCTGGCCGGGGCGCTCACCTACCTGCTGCCCGTCATCGTGGGCGGTGGACCGTCGGCCGTGCGGGTCGGCATCGCAGTCTTAGACCAGCATGCAGTTTTCCGCTTGACGCTGCGCAATGTGGCGCTTGCGGTTGGGCTCCTTGCCGTGGCGGTCGCGCCCATATTTTGGTTGATGGTGGTGGCGACATTCGCCCTCGACATCACTTTGTTCGGCATGGACGGCGTGATTCAGGGGCGCAAGAAACGTGAGAACGCGGCCCTGGCCGCAACCGGGAAGGAACGTGGAGGGGTAGGAAATGAGTGACGCTATGGATTCGGCTCGGAAAGCATCGTCCGCCGCGATCGCCATCATCGTGGTGGTAGTGGTGGCGGTGGCTGCGTTGCTCGTCGCGCCCGGTTTAGGTGGGCAGAGCGTGTCGAACGAGGGCGGAGTGAATGAGTCCTCCCCGCAGGTCCAGCCCACCGGTGACGTGACCGAAGTGACCGTGACCGTCCAGGGCATGTCGTTTGTGCCCGGGGTGATAGAGGTGCCGGTCGGGAACACTCTCATCATCAACTTTGAAAACACCGGGGACCAGCGCCACGACCTGCTCATGGACAACGGCGTAAGGATCGCGCCGGTCGCGCCTGGCACATCCGCGTCTGCTGAGGTCGGGGTCGTGAACTCCGACATGGAGGGCTGGTGCACGCTTCCGGGGCACCGCCAGATGGGCATGACTCTGCAGGTGGTGGCGGTCGGGGCGGACCAAGCGCAGGCGCCCTCGACCCCAGAAACCGGCGACCACGTGGACCACATGGACCACATGGCCGGCTCTTCTGGGACAGGTGTGCCGTCCATGGACGCGCTGATCGCGCAGGCCGCCGCCGCAGACCCCCATCCCGCGGAACTGCCGCCGCTGAGCGACCAGACCCACCACGAATTCACGTTCGAAGTCACCGAAGACGAACAGGCGTTGGCGGAGGGCGTTGTCCGCCCCATCTGGACCTACAACGGCACCTCACCTGGCCCGACGCTACACGGGCGCGTCGGTGACACCTTCAAGATCACGCTGGTGAACGCGGGAACGATGGGTCACTCCATCGACTTCCACGCGGGCATCATCGCGCCGGATGAGGCAATGCGAACCATTGAACCGGGCGAAGAACTGATTTATGAGTTCCAAGCGGTGCGCTCCGGGATTTGGATGTACCACTGTTCCACCATGCCGATGTCAACCCACATCCAGCAGGGTATGTTCGGGGCCGTCGTCATTGAGCCCGACGGGCTTGAAGAAGTCGACCGCCAGTACGTCCTAGTCCAAAGCGACATTTATTTAGATGAGGACTTCGCCGGTGGCGACCTGGTTCCCGACCTGCTGGCGTTCAACGGCATCCCATTCCAGTACGACGCGCACCCGCTTGGCGCGAATGTGGGGGAGCGCGTGCGCGTGTGGGTCCTTGACGTTGGCCCGAACTCTGCGCTGTCGTTCCACATTGTCGGCACACAGTTCGACACCGTGTGGTCAGAGGGTGCGTATTCCGTCTACCACGACCAGTCCACCGATGGCCTGACCAAGGGGGCAACTGGCGCGCAAGTGCTGCCGCTGCTGGCAGCCCAAGGCGGGTTCGTGGAATGGGTGCCGGTGGAGGCTGGGACCTACACGTTCGTAAACCACATCATGAGTTTGGCGGAGAAGGGCGCCCACGGCGTCTTCAAGGTGGAGGAGTAGGGGCTAGGGCGCCTTAGGGCACGGAAACCTGGGCTATACGCCCGGAGCCTTCAAGAATGAGCGGTCCGTCCTCGTCCGGAATGAACGCGGCTTGACCACGCGCAATGGTGAGGCTGCCGGTGTGGGCGGTGGCGGTCACACCCCCGTCCAAGCCGACCAGAATGCGCGGCCCAGTCCCCGGCAGTGGAAGCGGCTGGGAGCAGCCGGGGGTGGACGGGGCGGCCACGGACAACTCAAAGTCCTCGACGGGGGAGCGGAACAGGTCCACGCCCACCCGCGGGTGCTCCGGCGCAATGCGTGTTGGAGGGATCCCGTCGAATGTGGACACGTCGGAGAAAAGGTGGGGGTTCACGTGCTTAGATGTGAGGCCCGCGCGAATCACGTTGTCGGAGTTCGCCATGACTTCCAGTCCCAGGCCGCGCTGGTATGAATGAATGATCCCCGTGGGGATGAAAAGTGTTTCGCCGGGCTCAAGCGCGACGTGGTTCATCAGGAAGCACAGAAGAATGCCGGGCTCACCCGCAAACTCCTGCTGCAGTTGGACGACGGTCTGGTCGATGGCAGGCTCTGGGGAATCCCCCGCGGCTAGGCGCGCTCCACATGCCTGTGCGAACTCTTCAACCTGGGACGGGGTTGGGCCATCCTCAGGGTCCAGAATCCAGGAGACCACGGGCTTCACTCCACGTCCTGCCGCCAGGAGGAGACGGCGGGACAGCCGTCCCGCCAAGGATCCGCCCAACCCTTCTAGACGGTCCCGCATCTGGCGCCTCACGCCGAAGCCGACCAGCGCCTCAAAGGGGGTCAGGGCATAGAGCATTTCGGGTTTGTGGGTCGTGTCCTTGAATGTCCGAGAGGGCGAATCGAGGGGGAGTCCGCGGCTGGTCTCCGCAGCGAATCCCTGTGCCGCCAGCGACCTTCCGGGGTGGACCTGCAACGACAGCGCCTTCCGCGGCGCAATGAACTTCACCAGGTAGGGGAGCTGGTCTCCGAACATGTTTCGGGTGGAGGCTCCCAGGGTTGCATGGGGGTTGGCGCTAATGCGCTGCGCCAAGTCTTGACCGTCGCCGAGCCCCGAGGGACCCAGAGGATGGGCACCGAACCACTGTTCCGCCCAAGGGGTACCGTCAGTGGGTCTTCCAACAAAGTCGGGGATCAGGTGTTCGGAGCCCCAATCGTGCCGTTTGACGTCTCCCCAGATCCTCTCCAAAGGTCCAACTTTCCTGTTGAGTTAGGGTGTGCCCGCAGGCTCCCTTGCGTGGAACCTTGGCGTTAGCCGAGCGCCCGCGCGACTGCCCTATTTGTGTTCCTCCACGTACTCAGCCAGCGTATCCGTTTCGAATGCTTCCCGAAGTTCCGCCATGCCCTCTGGATCCAGAAGGATGATCGACTGGCCATCTGCGGAAGTACCAACGCCCGTGGTGGGTGCAGTCATGAATACGAGGTCGGAAGGCCGAACATTGCGCAGGCTAGCGGCCGTGGACAGTATGTAGTCCATGGTCATACCCTCTGAGACCGCCATGTACGGAGCCAGTGAGTCCACCACCGCGATCAGCTTCGTTGGGTTTGAGAGCGTGTCGGAGGAAATCAGACGCTTTGCAACGGCCTTCATGTATGCCTGCTGGTTGCGCACACGCTGGTAGTCACCATCCGCGAACGCCTTCCTTGTGCGAACGTACGTCAGCGCTTCTTCGCCGTTCAGGGGGATGTCGCCAACCGCGTACATCTTGCCGTTCGCCTCAAAGGCGACCTGATTGTTCACTGTCACGCCGCCCAACGCGTCGGTCAGATCCTTGAACCCCTCAAAGTCAATCACCATGACCTCATCAATGCGGGTCCCAATGAGGCTTTCTATCGTCTCCACGGCCAGCGGCACGCCACCGTATGCCATGGCAGCGTTGACCTTCGCTTCACCGATTCCCGGTATATCCACCCAGGAGTCGCGCATGATCGACGTGAAGAAGACCTCCGAGCGATCCGCCGGCAGATGCACCAAGATGATCGTGTCAGACCTGCCATCTTGGGGGCCATCAAGGGCCTCCGCATCGATGGCCCCGCGCGTGTCGGAGCCAATGAGCAGGATCGTCTGCGCGTTATCCGTGCGCTCAGCGGGCCTTGACTGCTCCTCCGGGAACGCCTGGACCAGAGTCTCAGTTTTCCCTTCGTACGAGGACGAAACCCGCGTTATGAACCAGCCCAGTGCTGCCGCGACTGCGACGGCGGTGCCCACCAGGAGAATGAGAAGCGTCAGGCCAATCTTTCCGCCAGTCGTCAACTTGGTCTTAGTCGTAGGTGCCTTGTGCCGGGTGCGTATGCGTGGCGTCGGTTGGCTCATTACTTCAAAATCCTTCTTGAAAACCGGGTCGGTAGACGGACCGCGTGCGCGGAAAGCTGCCCTTACGGACGATTGGACACTAACACCGTTTCTGACGCGGCGGTTAGCGAACGCGGGCTACAAGTGACACATCACGCGCCGCGCCCTTATCCGCCGACATGGCCGTCATCCCGTAAAGCTTTAGAGCGGGAGAGACGTGACGGTCGCGGTTCTTGGGCGTCCAGGGGTGCTCCCGCGCCTCTTCGCGGATACGACGATGCTCCAGCTCAGCTGGATCAACCAGCAGTTCCAGCTTCTCTTCGTTCACGTCGATGAGGATCCGGTCCCCGGTTTCGACGAGGCCGATAAGGCCGCCCGCGGCCGCCTCCGGAGAAATGTGCCCCACGGAAATGCCAGAGGTTCCGCCAGAGAAACGTCCGTCGGTTATGAGCGCGCACTTAGTTCCCAGTCCGCGTCCCTTTATGAACGAGGTCGGATAGAGCATTTCCTGCATACCCGGCCCGCCCGAGGGCCCCTCATAACGGATGACGACCACGTCGCCCTCCTTGACCGTCTTGTCCAAGATCTTCTCAATGGCTTCGTCTTGGGATTCGACCACCAACGCCTCGCCCTCGAACCTAAACAAAGACGGGTCTATGCCGGCCGCCTTCACGATGGCGCCGTTGGGAGCGAGGTTTCCGTAGAGCACGGTGAGGCCGCCGGACTTCACATACGCGTGCTCAACGTCGTGGATGCAGCCGTTGGCCGCGTCCGTGTCCAGGGTTGCCCAGCGGTTGTCGGTGGAAAATGCCTCTGTGGTGCGCTTGTTGCCAGGGGCCGCACTGAACAGCTCCAGCGCCTTGTCGCTGGCTTTGCCGCCGCGGATATCCCACTCATCCAGCCACGACTGGAGGTCGTCGGAGTGGATGGTGTGGACGTTGGGGTTCAGGAAACCACCGCGGTTCAGTTCGCCCAGCAATGCGGGAATACCGCCTGCACGATGGACATCTTCCATGTGGTAGTCGTTGTGGTTTGGGGCAACCTTAGAAAGCGTGGGGACCACGCTGCCGACTTCACCGATGTCGGAGATGTCGAAGTCCACCTTGCCCTCATGCGCCACCGCCAGAATGTGCAGAACCGTGTTTGTGGAGCCACCCATGGCCATGTCTAGGGCCATGGCGTTCTGGAAGGCTTCTTTGGTTGCAATGTTGCGGGGGAGGACCGAATCATCATCCTCGTTGTAATAGCGCTGGCAGAGCCCAACGATACGGCGCCCAGCCTCTTCGAAGAGCTCCTTGCGGGCCACATGAGTTGCCAGCGTGGATCCGTTCCCGGGCAGGGAGAGACCAAGGGCTTCAGTTAGGCAGTTCATGGAGTTCGCTGTGAACATGCCGGAGCAGGAGCCGCATGTCGGGCAGGCCAGCTTTTCCAGCTTCAGGAGTTCGTCGTCGCTGATGCTTTCGTCGGCCGTGGCGTTCATGACGGTGATGAGGTTGCCGTGGCCCGTCTTGGAGCCGCCGATGATGGCGTCTTCCGGGATGTTCTTCCCCGCTTCCATGGGGCCGCCGGAAACGAAAATAGCCGGAATGTTGAGTCGCATTGCAGCCAGGAGCATTCCCGGCGTGATCTTGTCACAGTTGGAGATGCATACCATGGCGTCCGCGCAGTGGGCTTGGACCATGTACTCAACGGAGTCTGCAATGACCTCACGGCTGGGTAGGGAGTAGAGCATCCCCTCATGTCCCATCGCGATGCCGTCGTCAACAGCAATCGTGTTGAACTCCTTGGCGACGCCGCCGGCTTTGACGATTGAGTCGGAGACAAGCTTGCCCATGTTGCGAAGGTGCACGTGTCCGGGGACGAACTCAGTGAACGAGTTGACGACAGCGATGATGGGCTTGCCAAAATCATCATCTCCCATGCCGGTGGCGCGCCATAGTGCGCGAGCCCCCGCCATGTTGCGGCCAGCGGTTGAAGTTGCGGAACGCAGTGCCCGTGCCATCTTTCCTCCCGGGTCCAGTCGGCGTTGGTGCCAACGTAGTGTCTTTGCCCAGCTTAGGACCGCAACGGGTTTGTCCCTAGAGGTATTCACCACCTGGGCCCTTGGCTGCGTCCTCGTTCGCCCTCGTGCGCTTACCGTTCGGCTTCGGGTGTGCTGGCGGGGGCGTTGGCTACGTTTCCTGTCCGCCCTCGTACGCGTGCGCGTTGGTGTCGGTGGGGGATCCTAGAATGGGGGGCATGAATGGAAAGTACAAAGAGCCGGGCGGGAAGCTGGTTGTCGTCGATGTGGAGGTCGACGGGGACGTTGTCACCGATATCCGCGTGTCGGGGGACTTTTTTGCTGAGCCAGAGGACGTGATTTTCCGTATCCAGGACGCCCTGCGCGGCATGGATGCGAAGGCCAGTGCCGCGGATGTCGCGGGGCTGGTGCAGGGTGCGTTGGGGCCGGACGACGTCCTGTTTGGTGTGAATCCCCATGGTATCGGGGTCGCGTTCCGGCGTGCGATTGGCGCAGCCCTTGACTGGTCTGACATCGACTTCGACGTGATCCACGGGCCGACTGTGGCGCCGGTGGTGAATGTCGCCCTCGACGAAACTTTGGTTGAAGAGGTGGCGGCGGGAAGACGGAACCCGTTCATGCGGATTTGGGAATGGGATAGTCCGCAGATAGTGATTGGCTCCTTCCAAAGCTTTGAGAATGAGATCAACGAGGAAGGCGTGAAGCGGCACGGCATAACCGTTTCTAGGCGCGTGTCGGGTGGTGGCGCGATGTTCATGGAGGCGGGAAACTGCATTACGTTTTCCTTGGTGGTGCCTACCGCGCTGGTGGATGGGATGTCGTTCCAGGACTCATACGTTTTTCTGGACCAGTGGGTGCTGAGCGCTCTGCGCAGGGTTGGCGTTGAGGCGAAGTACTTGCCACTGAACGACATCGCGTCGGATGCCGGGAAGATCGGTGGCGCTGCTCAGAAGCGATTTGCGAACGGATACACGCTTCACCACGTGACGATGTCTTATGACATCGATGCGGTTAAGATGATGGAATGCCTGCGGATTGGTCAAGAGAAGATTCGTGACAAGGGACTGCGCAGTGCGGTCAAGCGGGTCGATCCAATGCGGAGCCAGACCGGGATGGCGCGGGAGGACATCATAGACGTGTTCTTGGATGAGTTTGCGACGCAGTATGGTGCGACACCGGGGGCCATCACCGAAGACGATTTGAGGGTGGCGCAGTCGCGGGTGGAAGAGAAGTTTGCTACTGAGGAATGGGTGCATCGGGTTCCGTGAGACTCTTACTGAATGTCATATGGGTTGTCTTTGGAGGGTTTGAGCTCTTCTTGCTTTACATCGCGGCCGGCTTCGTCGGTTTCATTTTCATTGTCACCATCCCCATGGGGGTAGCGGCCTGGAGGATAGCGTCGTATGTGCTGTGGCCGTTCGGCCGCGAAGTGGTGCGCAAGCCGGGCGCGGGGGCGGGCTCAACGCTGATGAACGTTGTGTGGTTTTTCGTGGCGGGCGTGTGGTTAGCGATCGGGCATGTTCTCACGGCTATCGCACAGGCGATCACGATTGTCGGTATCCCGCTGGCGGTTGCGAACCTCAAATTGATCCCGATCACCTGTTTCCCGTTTGGGAAGATGGTGGTTGACGCGTAGGGAGGGGAGAGGCTCCTGCGCCGACACGCCACCACCGGCTTGGTACGGACCGATCGGGGGCGCTTCACAAAACGGGCTGTGGTGGATGAACGTCTGATGTTTGCGTGTGAGCGTGCCTGTGCGTGTGCTGTGGCTAGGGTTGACCGAAGAAGAACGTAGCCCCCACCCGCGGCCGGATACCTAAGACCGAACGTTATCCCCAACATCGATGGTTAATCCCGGGATTAACCATCGATCATCCGCCACAACCATCGGTCTTAGAAAATCAACGTGATGCCAGCGCCCGGAAAGTCGCCGTCACCCCAGCCTGCGTCAAGTCCCGGAAAATCGGCGTCGGCAGAGCAGCCTGCGCCCACCCCAGAATGCCGCCACACCAGCCAGCACCAACCCCATCGCCAAACCCAAAGACGCCAAACCCAACCCCGCCAACCCCAACGCCGGTTAACGCAATGAGCAATCCCAGCAGAAACAGAACGCCACTAGCCAGGAGCCTCAGACCCAACACAACAAGCACACGTCTTAGACGAAGCGAAGCTTGCTAGTACACCGGCCGCTGTGCTCCTGGTGCAAGCCCAAGCCGGAGTCAAAGAAACCGATGAAATCAAAGAAATCCCGGCCGACTGTCAAATAACGGTGATCGAGACTCAAATTCCACTGCGCGCCCGCACATCGCGTCTAGCCACGGCCCACCCTCGCTACCGAAAACCACGGCTAAACACATCTAATCGGGAATGCGGCAACCAAAGTCAACTAGTCGACGCAGAGCGCGACCCGACACTCGCCGACCGCACTCCTCGGCGATCGCGCGGAGATGTCATCCGGGAAGCGATGGAACGAAGAATGGACCCGCGAAACCAAGTCGAACACCAAGCGATCTGAAAGCCGCTAGAGGTCTATCACCCCAAAGCCCCGAAGTCTGCCGTTCGTGCGACCACTTCCCCCGCGACGACGCTTGCCGCCACATCCACCAGCATCGTCAGCCGATACGCCCCAGAGTCGTCTGGATCCAATATGCCCTGCTCAACAACCCACCAGCCAAGGTTGCCCGACTGTGTGCGGGGAACTTGGTCTAGGGAGTCAACATCGCACGCATCCATCAGATCGGACTCCTCTGGTGCCTCCTTCACCGCGAACAACTCCGGGGACCGAGCCGCCTGATCCACCGCCACATGCTCAAACTCATCCCAGTAGTGGCCCAGCTCTTCCTCCCAGCGCGAAGCCGTCCACACCGACCCCGCCGGTTCCAGCGCCGCTAAGCGCTCAAACTGGTCCCGCGCTATCATCTCTACCCGCGCGAACGCCGCATTCCTGACCGCGGTGCGCATGGCGTGCGGATTGACCGCCCAGTTGACGCGTCCGGTGTCGTCCGCGCCGAAAGCCATCTCATCTCCACCCGACTGTGCGCGGCTATCGCGTCCAGTCGCGGCCCAGCTGCCCACCCCGCCAGCCATGCCCTCCATCATCTGTTCCCACTCCGCGATCAGCGAGGAATCCACCGAATCCAGCATCTCCCGCAACCAATCGGTAACCTGCTCCAGCTCCTCCGTCTGGTGTTGCGGAGGCACAATCTGCCGCAGGGCCTTGTACGTATCGGTCAGATAGCGCAGCACAACGCCCTCTGAGTTCTGCACGTCGTACCGCCCGATGAGCAGCGAGAACGTGAGCCCTTCCTCCACCATCTCCCGCACCACCGACTTAGGTGACGGTTCACGTCCCTTCACCCACGGATTCGTCTGCGCGAACACCCGGAACGACGGCACCAGTAACTCTTCGAGCGGTTTCGGCCACGATATTTCGGCGAGGGCGTCCCTGCGCTCCGCATAGTCCAGCCCCTCTTCACGCATCGCATGGAACGCGCGGTCCCGCGCCGCCCGCTGCTGCGCGTAGAGAAGCTGACGGGGATCCTCCATCACTGACTCCACCACGGAGATGACGTCCATGGTGAACGAGGGCGAATCAGGATCCAACAAATCCATCACCGCCAACGCAAACGGCGCCAACGGCTGGTTCAAAGCGAACTCATCCGGCAGATCACCAACAACCCGGATCGCTGAACCCACCTCTGCCCTCTCATCAACAGGGACCCGCTCAATCAAACCCGCTTGGAGAAGTGAGCGATAAATATCCCCAAACTCACGCAGGAACCTGTTCGACCCCCCGTCGGCGCCCTCACGTCCGTGCGTCGCCTCCGTCGCCAGACGCAGAATCCGCGCTTCCGGATCCCCGGGCCCCTCAAGCACATTCAGGAAAACCGCGTGGCCGGACTGGAAACGAGGCTGCAACGCCTCAGGTCTTGCAGTCGTGAGCCGGTCAAAAGTGGCCTTCGTCCAGGACAACTCACCCTGCTTTTTCGTGGACATGCCCCTTTTCGCGGCCTTCTTCTGGCGCTTGCGGTCGCCAGCTTCTTGGGCTGCGGTCATTCTGGCTTTGCGCGCCAACGCCTCAATCTCATCCGGAGCGCCCAAAGCCTTCACATATCCAACGTCATCGAACCCCGGACGCCCGGCGCGCCCCGCGATCTGGTGGAACTCCCGCGCCGAAAGGTGGCGCGACCTTGACCCGTCAAATTTCACGAGCGAAGTGAACAGCACCGTTCGAATGGGAACGTTTATCCCCACGCCCAACGTGTCGGTGCCGCAGATAACCAGTAGCAGCCCGCGCTGCGCCAACCGTTCAACCAGCCGGCGGTAGCGGGGGAGCATCCCCGCGTGGTGCACGGCGATGCCCTTCACCAGCAGTTCCCGTAGCGTCTTCCCGAACCCGCGGCCCAGCTCCTGTCCGCGCAACGCAGCCTGGATTTGGTCCTTCTTTTCGCGACCAATTTTGAGCGTTTTCGACAGGGCGAGGGCGGTCTTAACCGCATCGTTCTGCGTGAAATGGACGATGTAGATGGGGGAGTCGCCAGCCTTTATCAGGCGTTCAACAACGATCGGCAGCTCTTCCGGAATGTACTCATACTCCAGTGGGACGGGCCTAGTCGCTCCCGAAATCAGGCTGACGTCCCGCCCGGTGCGCTCCGACAGCTCCTCCGAAATCTTGGACGTGTCCCCAAGAGTCGCGGAAAGGAACACGAACTGAGGCTTGTCCAGTTCCAGTAGCGGAACCTGCCACGCCCAACCGCGTTGGGGATCGCCGTAAAAGTGGAACTCATCCATGATTACCATGTCGGCGTCCAACGCGCTGCCCTCACGCAGCGACTGATTCGCCAAAATCTCAGCCGTGCAGCAGATAATGGGCGCGTCAGCGTTCAGCGCCACGTCTCCGGTGATCATCCCGACGTTTGCGGCGCCGAATGCGTCAACAAGATCGAAAAACTTCTCCGACACCAGAGCCTTCAGTGGCGCCGTGTAATAGGATCGCCCTCCGCGTGCCAGCGACAGAAAGTGTCCGGCTAACGCAATCATCGACTTACCGGAGCCCGTTGGAGTTTCCGCAATCACGTGGTTCCCGGAGAGTAGTTCGACGAGGGCGTCCTCCTGATGCTCATAAAGCGGGCGCCCCGAATCTTCGGCCCAGTCCATGAACGCCTCATAGAGCGCGTCATCATCGGTGTTGAGTCCTTCATCTTCAAGATGATCCAGAACGGTGTTCAGATTGTTGGCAGCCATACTCTGATCATCCCACGGCCATCCGACAAGCGCCGCCTTTGGGTACGAGGTACTGCCTCCCCACCCGACCGGTCCTGCCCCAGCTGGAGAAGGAGCCGCATCCGCTCGGAAAAACAACGCGAAACTACATGGCGGGTTCGAAACTACATATGGGGCACCAGAAAGCATAACATAACGATGTTATTGCTACCCGTCATGTAGTTTCGTCCCCCTTATGTAGTTTCGACGGTCGACCGCGCCAGAGCGCCACCTGCCGCGTCGGCGCGAATCCCACCCGCAGGTGCGCTCACACGACAGCGGGGGCCAGGCCACCTCTTTTTCGCCCACA
>CAYFOT010000024.1:0-3216 GCA_964344825.1 uncultured Actinomyces sp. | reverse complement strand
CCCGCAGGTGCGCTCACACGACAGCGGGGGCCAGGCCACCTCTTTTTCGCCCACACCGATAATGTGGCGCCCGCCGCACATATGGGCCCGCACGCAGCTAGAGTTGTTACATGCGTATCGTGAGATTTACAGAGGGTTCTTCCCCAAAGTTTGGTTTCTTGAAGGACGGTTCCAGCCGAATCTACGTGCTGCGTGGGGACCCAATCTTCTCCAAGATTGAGTTGAGCGGTGAGGTTTTTGAGCTGGATGAGGTCCGCTTGCTCTCGCCAGTCATCCCCAGGTCTAAGGTGGTCGGCGTTGGGCGCAACTACTACGCGCATATCGAAGAACAAGGCGCAGAAGTTCCCGCTGAGCCGATCTTCTTCATAAAGCCCAACACATCGGTAATCGGACCGGATGACCCCATCGTGCTCCCACCGTGGTCGAACCACGTTGAGCATGAGGGAGAGTTGGCGATTGTGATCAAGACGATCGCCAAAGACTTGAGCATCGATGAAGTGGACGACGTGGTATTTGGGTACACGATCGGGAACGATGTGACGGCCCGTGACAAGCAGAAGTTGGACGGCCAATGGACTCGTGCCAAGGGCTTCGACACTTCGTGCCCTCTGGGCCCATGGATCGTTGTGGATCCGGACCTAGATGTGGACAACCTTCAGATCATCACGGAGGTGGGCGGTGAGGTCCGTCAGGATGAATCGACGGCGGCGATGATCACGCCCGTGCGGGAACTTGTCGTGAAAGCGTCTGAGGTGTTCACGCTTCTTCCGGGAGACGTGATCCTCACCGGGACGCCTGCGGGGGTGGGCCCCATTCATCCCGGAGACCGCGTGAACGTCACGATCGACGGAATCGGCACCCTCTCCAACCCGGTGGTCCGCCGCTGAGGGAGCCGCTGACAGAATAAGAGAAGCGGGGCGCCCGCCAGCGGTACGGCGCCCCGTTAGCATGCGGGCGGCCGCGGTCTCGCTTTGTGTTCCGGGGGTGAGGGCTCGAGCCAAGGCGTGGGTAAGCGCCCTAGACGGCTACCTCCCATGCCCGGACCACCTCCTATGCCCGGACCACCTCTGCGATCGCCTCCACCACCTTCGCCCACGGCTCCGGCGACATGGCGGCGTTCACGCGAATCCATTGCTCATACCCCGCGCCCAGGGTGCAACCGTCGTTCACGCCTACGTGGTGGTTTTCGCGCAGGTCGAGGGCGGGATCGTCCACGCCCACCACGTCCTCGAACCCAATCCACGCCAGGTAGGTCGCTTGCGGACGTGAGTAATCCGCCCTCGTCCCCTTCAGCGCCGCGTCGAGGACGTCTAGGTTCGCGTTGATCTGCGCGATCACCTCCGCCAACCACTCATCAGATTCCAAATAAGCGGGGATTGCGGCCAACTGTCCAAGCGTTGTCGCCTCCCCGTAGCGCCCCTTCGGCGCCGCAACCACCCGGGCGCGCAGGTCGTTGTCCGGGACGATCACCTGCGCGCAGTTCAACCCGGGCACGTTCCACGCCTTCGACGCAGCCACCGCCGTGATTGTGTGCGCGGCAAACGTTGGCCCCAGGGACGCGTACGAAACGAAACTGGCCGGGTCGCCCAAAACCAGGGGCGCGTGGATCTCATCGGAAAAAACGAGGGCGTCGTAGCGCGACACCACGTCGTGAAGAGCGCGCAGCTCCTCCACCGTGAACGACCGCCCCGTGGGATTCCATGGGTTGCACAGGATGACGAGGCCGGCGCCCGCCCTCAATCCGTCCTCGATCCCCTCCAAATCTAGGGACCACGCGTCCTCAGAATTCGTAGCACTTGGCGTGTGCAACGCCGGGACCTGCACGGCTTCGCGGCCGAACTCACCGGGGATCGTCAAGAACGGCATGTACGCGGGCGTCGGTACGATTACCGCGGAACCGGGGCGAGTCAACTCATCAATCGTGAGCCGCAACGCCGCCAAAACGCTGGGGGCCACCAGCGCCCACTCCTGCTTGATCTCCCACCCGTAGCGGCGCTCCTGGAGCTGCGTCAGCGCATCCGTGACGGCCGGGCCAATCCAACGAGGGGGATAGCCGAGAAAGCCGTGCTCCACCGCCTCCAGCAGTCGCTTCTTCACCGCCGGGGACGTCCCAAAGTCCATTTCTGCAACCCAGGCGCCCAACGTGGGCTCACCATCGTCCGTCTTCACCCCGGTCCACTTCAGTGATCCCGTGTTGTAAAGTTCGGCCTCGGTCGGCTTCCACAGTGTCATTTGGCGTCTCCATCCCTTCGGCGGCCCTCCCGCCCCTCCATACTGCCACTATCCGCGCCACGTCTTGCGCTCATCAGAAGGGGGAACGCGGGTCGCGAAGACGCCCTCGCCATCCTGTCGGACGAGGGCGGTAAGATGGGCGATCATGACTACACACCCTGAAAACGCATCGAACGTCCGCGTTCGTTTCTGTCCGTCACCGACCGGCACCCCCCACGTGGGGATGGTCCGCACTGCCCTATTCAACTGGGCATACGCGCGCCACACCGGCGGCACTTTCGTGTTCCGCATCGAAGACACAGATGCGCAGCGCGACTCCCAGGAGTCGTTCGACCAGATCATTGAGTCCATGCGGTGGCTGGGGCTGGATTGGGATGAGGGCGTCGGCGTTGGCGGCCCGCACGGTCCGTACCGGCAGTCTGAGCGGATGGGCATATATAAGGAAGTCGCTAAGAAGTTGGTTGAGGACGGGTATGCGTATGAGTCGTTCTCGACGCCCGCTGAGGTTGAGGAGCGCCACTTGGCGGCCGGGCGCAACCCTAAGCTGGGTTACGACGGGTTTGACCGGGACCTGACGGATGGGCAGAAGGCATCGTTCCGCGCGGAGGGGCGCGATCCCGTGATTCGGATGCGCATGCCGGATGAGGACGTCTCGTTTGACGACTTGATTCGCGGGGAGGTTACGTTCAAACCGGGTTCAGTGCCTGACTACGTGATCGTGCGCGCGAATGGGGACCCGCTGTATACGCTGGTGAACCCGGTGGATGATGCGCTGATGAAGATCACCCACGTGCTGCGTGGTGAGGACTTGCTGTCCTCTACGCCGCGCCAGATTGTGCTGATGCGTGCGTTGGTGGATTTGGGTATTGCGGATGAGATCCCGCTTTATGGCCACCTGCCCTACGTGATGGGGGAGGGGAATAAGAAGCTGTCCAAGCGCGACCCGGAGTCGAACCTGCTGCTGCACCGTGAGAACGGGATGAT
>CAYFOT010000023.1:23689-25122 GCA_964344825.1 uncultured Actinomyces sp. | reverse complement strand
CTTCGCGCACGCTGCAGCGCCTTCACAATCTCCTCAAACAACAAGACCGCCACTCCTGCGCCGATTGCGACTCCCCAGTGGAGAAGATCCAACGTCGCCGTACCGAACGCACCCTGCAACACCGGCACCTGCACTACCAGGATCTGTCCCACGATCACCAGCGCGAAGGACAGCCAGAGCCAGCGGTTCGTGAAAAGGTGAGTGAAGGCGCTTGCGGTCTCAGCGCGGCTGTTCAAAGCGTTGAACAGCTGCATGAACACGAGTGCCGTGAACACCGTGGTCCGCGCAACCACCAACTCCGAGCCTGCGGGCGCCAAGTGCTCCAAACCGCCGACCAGTCCGCCCGGCAGCATCAGGTCGTACACAAACAGGCTGATGATCCCCATCACTAGGCCCACGCCGATGATCCTTGACCACATGTGCCGATCAATTATGTTGGCATCGAACCGCCGCGGCGCCCGCCTCATCACGTCGTCAATCTGCGAGTCCACACCCATCGCCAGCGCCGGCCCCGAGTCCGTCACAAGGTTGATCCACAGAATCTGCGTCGCCAGCAGTGGAACCACGGTCGCGCCAGGGTTGGAGGGGTCCGACAGCCCAATGAAGCCCGCCAAAACGACGCCGAGGAACACCGTCGCAACCTCACCCATATTGGAGCTCAACAAGTACCTTATGAACTTCTTTATGTTGTCGTAGATGATCCGACCCTGCGCAACGGCCGCGACGATGGTGGCGTAATTGTCGTCGCCCAGGATCATGTCGGCAGCCTCCTTCGTCACCTCCGTACCCGTTATTCCCATCGCAATCCCAATATCGGCGCGCTTCAGCGCAGGAGCGTCGTTCACGCCGTCACCGGTCATGGACACGATGTGCTTTTGCGACTGTAGGGTCTCGATGATGCGCAGCTTGTCTTCGGGGGATACGCGCGCAAACACCGATGTCCTTGCGACCGCGTCTTCCCAGCCCTTCTGGTCGAGGGCGTCGAGATCAGCCCCCGTCAACGCGCCGGCGTCACCCGGGGAGACAATGCCCAGGTCAGCCGCGATTTTCGAGGCCGTCACCGGGTGGTCCCCCGTGATCATGATCGTCCGAATGCCCGCGCGGTGGGCCTCTTTGATAGCGAGGGCGGCTTCCTCCCGCGGCGGGTCAATAATGCCGACGAGGCCGATCCAGATTAGGTCGTGCTCTGCGGACTCATCGAATGTCCCACCGCCCTCGTCCGTCTCATCCGCGGGGCGCCACGCCAGCCCGAGTGTCCGGTACCCCTGCGCCGACAGATCCACGATGCGCGCGGAGATCGCCTCTCGAAGGGCGGGCGTTAGCGGCCGAGTATCCTCCCCGACCTGCTCCGCCACGCACCTTTCCAACAGGACATCGGGCGCGCCTTTCGTGAGGACGAGCGGCTGACCCCGCCACTTCGCCAACACGGACAT
>CAYFOT010000023.1:19040-23589 GCA_964344825.1 uncultured Actinomyces sp. | reverse complement strand
ACGCTGACCGCCCCCAGCGTCTCCACCGAGTACAGGTCCTTCATCACCGCATTCCGCCGCGCCAAAGTCTGCACGCCGATCGCCAGTACCAGCGAGAGAATCGCCGGCAACCCCTCCGGCACCGCCGCTACCGCCAGGGAGACGCCCATGAGGAGGATGTCGACGGCCTCGCCAGCAGAGTGAACGCCGTTGATCAGCGCTAACGCCGCCATCACCACCACCGCGATCATGATGACCAGCAGCCCCAGCATCTTGGAAATCTTCGCGATCTCCTGCTGTAGTGGCGAGGGCGTTTCCGTCGTTTCGTCAAGCAGCGTCGCGATGCGGCCCATCTCGGTTTGCATGCCGGTGGATGTGATGATCGCACGCCCAACTCCGCGCGCCACGGCCGTCCCCTTGTAAACCATGTTCGTGCGGTCGCCCAGTTGAGGCGTCCCAGTCAGGGGCGCCGCATCCTTCGTCACGGCCTCTGATTCCCCGGTGAGCGCGGATTCCTGCACGCGCAGTGAAGAAGCGGAGATAATCCGGGCGTCCGCCCCCACGGCGTCCCCCTCCGCCAACACCAATACGTCTCCGGGCACCAAGTCGGCAGAAGCGACATCCATCAGTTGGCCGCCGCGGAGCACCATTGAGTGAGCGGCCGTCATGTCAGCCAGCGCCGCCACCGCGTCTTCCGCCTTGTTCTCCTGTACGAAGCCAATCACCGCGTTCGCAATTACGATCAGCGCAATGACGAGGGCGTCAATCGGCACCCCCGCAGCACCCTCCAAGAACCAAGCGAGCGCAGAAATAGCAATCGCGACCAGAAGCAGGTACACCAGCGGGTCGGCAAACTGGGCCAAAAAGCGCTTCCAACCCGGCTTCTTTTCCTTGGCCACCAGCGTGTTCGGGCCATACTGGGCGAGCCTGCGCTGGACCTCCTCAACGGAAAGGCCCACGTCCACGTTCACATCGAGGTCGCCGGCCACCTCCTGCCATGGCAACGCCGAAAAGTCTTCCCGCGATCCGTCGGGGCGTGGGGAATCTCCGGGAGTCACCCTTTGGTCACTCCGGTTTGTTCGCTGTTCCTGAGTCATCAGAACCCTCCGAGCGCCCCGCCCCCGCTGGGCCGAGCGTTGGTTGATTATACGGGCGCGCCCCTCCGTCGGCCGCGCCTCTCCGTTGGCCGCAGCCCTCCGTCGGCCGCGCCCCGTGCCGCCATAGCGTATTTGCCCTGATTCGTCGACGTCTTACCGCGCAAACAATCGGTATTGGTGAGACGATGGAAGTATCTAACTGTAGATTGTGAGGTCACCAAATGTTTGCCCGGCTCGGAAGACTGGTTACAAAGCATCCCGTTGCGATTTTGGCGGTGTGGGGCATCTTGGTGGCCTTGACTGGGGCCGCTGCGCTCTGGGGATTCGGCCAAGGCGGCCTGTTCCAGCGCATGGAAACCTCTGAATACGTCATACCCGGAACCGACTCGGAACAGGTGGCGCACCTGACGGAGACGGAGGATGAGGCGGGTCCGACCTCGATCATTGTGGTGAGCGGAGTGGACACCGCGAACGAGTGGGACGAACTGGCCGCGTTTGCCGCGGACCACAGGGAATTGTTCGAGGGCGAATATGTAGACAACGTCGCCGACGCGTTCCTAGTTGCTCAAGCCACACAGGATGCCCAAGATGAGGCGCGTACCGAACTTGAGGATGCCATAGCAGCGAACACCGAAAGTGCGCTGGCTGAGGTACAGGCCCAGATGGAGGCGCAGCGCGCTGAGGCCGAAGCACAGATCCAGCAGCAAGTCGATCAAGCGGCAGCCCTTGGGCCGGCCGCGGCTGCTGCGGCGCAAGCTCAGGCTGATGCCGCCCTCGAACAGCTCAACGCCACCATGGAAGAGGAACTGGAGGCAGCAAAGGCGCAGGTCCAGACGCAGGTGGCAGAAGAGGCGACCGCCCAGTTCGAAGAGGCACAGAACACGCCGGAGGCCCAAGCGGCGCTGGAAGAAGCGGAAGCGCAGAAGCAGGCGCTTCTCTCCTCGGAGGACACGGGATATGCCATCATCGTGACGCGGGACGCGGACCTAGATGATGAGCAGTTGGCGGACTCTCGCGAACAGCTGGATACCGCGACCGACCAGTATCGGGAGGCGCTGCAAGCGGAGTTCCCTGGCGCCCAAGTGGAAGAGATGTCCCAGGACCACATTGAGTCCGCAATCATGGGGTTAGTCCAGAGTGACTTGGTTAAGGGCGAAGCGCTGAGTCTGCCGGTAGCGGCGCTGATCATGATCATTGTGTTCGGGGGTGCGCTTGCGGCAGGGATGCCGCTGGTTGGCGCCGTGTCCGCGATTGCTGCGGGCATGGGAGGCCTGTGGATCCTGACCCATGTGACCACCGTCGACTCCTTTATCCTCAACGTCGTGTCGATCATCGGCGTTGCGCTCTCGATTGATTACGGACTGTTGGTCGTCTCCCGTTATAGGGAGGAGTCAAAGAGATTAGCGGATGCCATTGCTGAGCCCGGTGTGCAACGGCGCCGGGGCAGCTCCAAGCAGTTGGTGGTTGTTCCTGCCGTTGAGACAACGGTCCAAACTGCGGGCCGCACCGTTACGTTCTCCGCCGTGACGATCGCTGTGTCGCTGATCGGCCTGCTCATGCTCCGCGTACACATGCTTCAGATGATCGCCTGGGGTGGCATCGTTGTGACGCTGCTGGCCGTTCTGGCCGCCGTCACCCTGATTCCTGCGCTCCTGACGCTGGTCGGAGCTCGGCTGCTGAAGCCTTCCCCGGTAACCAAGATCCCGGGGATCGGGCGCCTAGTCAACGCGATCGGAGACACTTCCACGGATCACGGCGTGTTTTACGGTATCGCGCGGTGGGTGCAGAAGCGCCCTTGGTTGGTGATGATCGGTGTTGCCGGCGTCCTCGTCCTCATGGCGCTTCCGGTGCGCGGGCTGGAGCTGCGCAACCACTTCGCGGACTACATCCCGGCGAACACGGGACTTCGGGCCGCGTATGAGACCGTCCAAGATGAGTACCCCGACCTTGCGGCGCCGTCGGCGACGGCCGTGATTGGCTCCTCGGAGGATAGCGAGCAGACGGCGGACTTCATCGCAGAGGTTTCCGCCCTCGAACACGTGGAAAGTGTGAGCGCCGCGCCGCTGCCCTCTGAGGAGGCCTTCACGGAAGTGAGCGTGAGGGTCGACGCGGCAGATCAGGCGGGGCCGGAGGTGACGCAGGTCGTGAAAGATATGCGCGCCCTCGATATTGGCGCCGACGTGTGGGTCGGCGGATCCGCGGCCATTCAGGCCGACTTTACGTCTGCGATCGCGCAGGACGCCCCATGGGCGCTCCTGGTAGTGGTGATCGCCGTGATGGTTTTACTGTTCCTGATGACGGGTTCGCTGTTGGTGCCCGTGCGGGCTCTCATCATCAACGCGCTATCCCTAATGGCGTCGCTCGGCGTCACCACTGCGATTTTCAGCAACGGCTGGTTCGGCGTGCCGAAGACACCCGGCCTCGAAACGTTCATCGTGGCCGTGATGATCGCCTTCGGGTTCGGGCTGGCGATGGACTATGAGGTGTTCCTGTTGGCCAGAATTAAGGAGTACTGGGATGCGGGCGACGACAACAACACGGCCGTTGCCAAGGGTCTGCAGCGCTCGGGACGAATCATCACGTCGGCTGCCGCGATCATTGTGGCCGTGTTCATCGGGTTCGCAATGGGGGAGATGGTTGCGATCAAGCAGATCGGTGTCGCCCTCGCCGTCATGGTTGTCACCGACGCGACACTGACAAGGCTGTTCCTAGTCCCGGCAACAATGACGGTTCTGGGTAAATGGAACTGGTGGGCGCCGGCGCCACTGAAGAAGCTGGCCGCGAAAGTCGGCATGCTGGAGTAGGGATTTAGATCAGCCAGTCTCCCAAGTAATAGGTGATCGCAAGGGTGGCCATGCCGACCGTGAGTGTGCGTGCCACGGTCGGCCAGAACTTCGACTTTCCCAGCCACGTCAGGATGACGGAGGTAATGGTCAGCGCCAACACTGCGGTCACCACCGTGTACTCATCGCGCCACGAGAACGGAACCAAGTACGCGATCATTACAGGAATCATGGCGCCCGCAACGAATGCAAGGCCCGCGAGGATTGCGTTCATCCAAACGGAATGCACGGACATGACTTCGCGGATCCCATACTCAAGTTCCAGCTGCGCTGCCAACGCGTTCTCACGGGACATCTCCTGTGCGACTTCCAGCGAGGTCTGTGCGGAAACGCCCTTTGCTTCGAACCACCCGGCCAGTTCCTCAATTTCTTCTTGGGGGCTTTGTTCGAGGAGCCTCTTCTCCTCCTCCAACGTCGCCAGCTGGGATTCCCTGTGAGCGTAGTTTTGCCCTAAGGTGACGCCGAAGATGGAGAGTGCGCCAGCGGCCGTGCTCATGGTGATGACGGCGACGGCGGTCATGGCGCCGACATCCGCCCCCACAAGGCCCATTGCCATGCCTGCAACCGCAATGATTCCGTCGTTGGACTGGGTGATCATCGCCTGGACGTTTGAGGGGTCGAAGCGCCGCC
>CAYFOT010000023.1:5116-18940 GCA_964344825.1 uncultured Actinomyces sp. | reverse complement strand
AGGGAGACGGGGCGCAGAGCTTTCTGCGCCCCGTTTTCTGTACCGCGCCGCATTGGCATGCGTCACTCACACCGTCTTCTGCACATGGCGTTCGGCCGCACCGTTGATTCAATCTGCAGCTCAAGCACAAGTTCGAATACAAACACATAGGAAGTGAGTCGCGTATGTCCCCAGCATCGGAATCCGACATCGATCCAGGCGAAGTAGCCCGCAGGGTCCAAGAGCTTGAGGAAGAGAATGCGCGACTTCAAGTCCTTGCTGCCTCCGCAATGCGGCCCGCACGACACTTCTCATGGCGCGCCCTTGGATCTGCGGTGGCCATCGTCCTCGCCACTATTCTTACGCCCCCGGCGATTGTGGCGGGGTGGGCCAAGAACATAGTCGTAGATGAGGACGCTTTTGTCGCAACACTGGCGCCTCTGGCAGCTGACCCAGCAATACAAGATGAGATCGCCGGGCAGGTGAGCGCGGTGATCATTGAGCAGCTGGATGTGGATTCCCTGGTTGAGGACACGTTCGGGGGTCTGGCCTCGCTGGACATGCCCGCGGACGCGAAGGCTGCGCTTGTCCTCCTGCGTGACCCCGCTGCTCAAGGTGCAAAGACGCTTATTGAGCAGTCGGTCGCCGCCCTCGTCGAAACGGAGGCATTCGACACGGTTTGGCGCACCGTCCTCACCGGCAGCCACCGCGCCTTTGTTACCGCGGCGGAGGGCACAGTTGCGGGAGGCACTATCACGGTGGAGCAAGGCGGCTACGTCGCACTCCACCTGGGACCAGTGGTTGACGAAGCCAAAGCCGCGATGGTTGCAGACGGGTTCGCCCTGGCTGAGCGGATCCCCAAAGTCGACACGACGATTATTCTGGCCCGCAGTGAAGCCCTTGGTTACATGGGCACTGTTTATCACTTGGCGGCGACATTGGGATGGGTGTTCCCACTTGGTGTGTTGGCGTTTTTCGCGGGAGGGATCGCGCTCGCAAGAAACCGGCGCAAGGGCGTCATCGGTGCGGGGATCGGCACAGTAGTAGGGGCGGGAATAACCCTTGTCGCACTCCAGAGCACGGAGCTGGTCGTTGCTGTTCAAGCCAGCAATCTTGGGGTCACGCCGGCGGCACTGAGCGCGTTTCTTGCGTACCTCGTGAGCGGGCTACGACAGATGTCGTCGGCGTTGCTTGTTATCGGTCTAGTTCTGGTTGGGATGGGGTGGCTGACGGGTCGATCCTCCACGGCCGTCGCCGTACAGGTGGCAATGGACATCAGTACAACGCGCTTTGCCACGTCGCTGATGACCCATGGTTTCAAGGGGCAGAAGCTCGGGGTGTGGCTGGGCCGAAACCGGGTGCTCGTGCGGGTGGTGCTTGCGGCTCTCGCCATCGTTCTTTTGATGGTGCTCAAGACGTCGCTGGTCACGGTTCTGTGGATTGGTGTGGGTGTGGGCGCCCTGTGGTGGGTCGCGGTGGTCTTGGAAAAGACGGCCAAAGTGGAGGTGGTGGACGTGGTGGACGTGGTGGACGCGGTCGACGTTACGCTCGGCGATGTCGTGGTCGCCGAGGGATACGTCGCCGAGGAGCCCACAATCCCCGCGTAATGAGAAGGGTTTGTGGCCGTGGTCCAGTTCTGAATTGAGGGGCGAGGGCGTTGGCTTCCGTTGGTGTCGGAGGTGGCAGATAGTCTGTAGGCAGACGAAGGATATGGACCAAGGGAGGCCCTCATGACTGATCTTCACGACCTGACGGCACTGACTCAGCGGCAAATGTTGGAGGCGGGGGAGGTTAGCCCGACGGAGCTGGTGGGTCATTATCTGCAGCGCATCGGTGAGTTTAATGGGGACGTAGCGGCACTGACCACGGTCACTCCTGAGTTGGCGTTGGAGCGTGCGGCGGAACTTGAGAAGGGACCGCGACCGTCGCGCCGCGACGGCCCAATTTGGGGTATGCCGTTCGCCGACAAGGATTTGAATGACCGCTCTGGTGTCCCGACGACGTATGGGTCAAGGGCAATGCTGGGCTACGTTCCGCAAACGTCTTCGCCGATAGTTGCGGATATGGACGAAGCAGGCGGCGTGTCCCTTGGGAAAACGAATGTGCCGGAGTTCGGTTTTCCTTCGTATTCGGAAAACCAGCTACCGCAGGGATTCGCGCGGAATCCGTGGGATTTGGGGCGGGATCCGGGAGGTAGCTCCTCGGGGGCTGCCGCCGCCGTTGCAGCACGTATGCTGCCATTTGCGCCCGGAAATGATGCCGGTGGATCCGTGCGTATACCCGCGGCTGCGACAGGGTTGGTCGGACTGAAGCCGTCCAGGGGCCGGGTACCGGGCGAATCGGGCATCGCCGCACTGGCGGGACTGGCCGTTGGCGGCCCACTTGCACGCACGGTAGGTGACGCGGCGCTGCTGCTGGACGGGATGACCCGGGGCCGTGACCGTTACGCGCTTCGTGCGCCCTCGCCCGCTGGGATGCCCTCTTCCGGTTCGTTCGTGGATGCGTTGGATACGCCGGTGGGCGGGCTCAGGATCGGGTGGAACACCTGGTCTCCGTGGGCCACGGACTACGAAATCGAAGTGGATCCGCAAGTCATGGCGGTTTTTGAGGACACTTTGACGCTCCTTAGCCATTTGGGTCATACGGTTGAGAAGGCTGAACCGACGCCCTCGCCCCAATATGTTCCCTCCTTCCGCGCCGTCTGGATGGGTAGTGCAGCGTCCCTGCCGCTCACAGAGGAGATGCTCAGCCGTGTGGAGCCGCTGACGCGCTGGCTTTATGAGACGGGAAGTGCGCGCCCGGCTGCCGATCTCCCGCGTGGGCTGGCGGCCCTTTCCGCGTTCGAAGCGCAGATCATTGCGGATTACAGGCCGTTCGACGTCGTGTTGACGCCCGGGTTGGGGATGCTTCCGCGGCCGATCGGTTGGTACGACCATGCCGATGGGGAACGGAACTTCGTCCAGCAGTGTCAGTACACGCCTTTCACGTCGTATCTGAATGTTGCTGGTCTGCCCGCCATAGCCCTGCCTCTGGGGGAGGGGACTGAGGGTGAAACTGCTCTGCCAATCTCTGTACAGGCCATTGGTCGGCCGGGGGATGAGGCGACGTTGCTGCGGTTGGGGAGACAGCTTGAGACGGAGCTGCATTGGGAGGAAAGAAAGCCGCCGACAGCGTAGGCAGAGCCCTCTAACCGCTGGTGGAGGCGCTGGGTAGACTGGAGAGGTCGTGAACAAGGGGGCGCCGCAGTGCCATGTTGGCGGTGAAACGACAGTTGGAGGATCAACGATGACCGACAGTTTTCCGAAGGACTTTTTATGGGGTGGGGCAACCGCCGCTAACCAGTTCGAAGGTGCCTATTTAGAGGACGGCAAACTACCGTCCATCCAGGACGTGCTGCCTCACGGAGGCATAGGCCGCGCCAAGACAGAAGAACCGACTGAGGACAACCTGAAGTTAGAAGGCATTGACTTCTACCACAGGTATAAGGAAGACATCGCGTTGTTTGCAGAAATGGGATTCAGCGTGTTCCGTTTCTCGATCGCGTGGAGTCGCATATTCCCGAAGGGAGATGAAGAGGAGCCTAATGAGGCTGGGTTGGCGTTCTACGACCGCGTGCTGGACGAACTTGAGAAGTACGACATGACGCCGCTGGTGACTATTTCTCACTATGAAACTCCTCTTCACCTAGCGAAGGAATACGACGGCTGGACCGATCGGCGACTGATTGGATTTTACGAACGTTACGCACGGACCCTGTTTGAGCGGTATGGGGATCGGGTGAAGTACTGGCTTACTTTCAACGAAGTCAACTCCATTACTCACGCGCCCCTGATGTCGGGCGGGATTTGGACGGACTTGGACAAGCTGTCTCAGCAGGACCTCTACCAGGCAATCCATCATGAGTTGGTGGCGTCGGCCTCGGTAACAAAGATCGCTCACGATATGGACAAGGGGCTGCAGATCGGATGCATGGTTCTGTCGATGCCGGTGTATCCGCTGAGCCCAGATCCACGCGATGTGTTTGAGGCGAAGAGGGTAGAACGGGAGAACTACGCGTTTGGTGACATCCACGTGCGTGGGGAATACCCCGGGTACTACAAGCGTGCGCTGGCTGAAAAGGGCGTGGAGATTGAGTTTGCTCCCGGCGATGAGGAAATGCTCAAGAACACCGTCGACTTCGTGTCCTTCAGCTACTACATGAGCGTGTGTGCAACTGCTGACCCAGAAATGCAGGTCGCCGGGAAGGGGAACATTCTGGGAGGTGTTCCGAACCCGACCCTGCCGGCGTCAGAATGGGGTTGGCAGATCGACCCACTGGGACTGCGGATCGTGCTGGATGATTTCTGGGACCGCTGGCAGAAGCCCCTGTTCATTGTGGAAAACGGTCTGGGTGCGAAGGATGAGCTGGTTGAGGTTGATGGAGTCCTCACCGTCATTGATGACTACCGCGTTGAGTACTTGCGGGCACACCTGAAAGAGGTACGTGAGGCAATCAAGGACGGCGTGAACGTACTTGGCTACACCTGGTGGGGGCCCATCGACTTGGTTTCCGCTTCGACTGCGGAACTGTCGAAGCGGTACGGGTTCATTTATGTGGACAGAAATGACGACGGAACCGGGACGCTAAACCGGTATAAGAAGAAGTCATTTGATGCCTACCGGCAAATAATTGTGTCGAATGGATCTAACCTCTAGGGCGCATCCGGTCTTGGGATGAACGCGGCGTGCTGGTTTAGGCGTCGCGTTCATCACGTTCCGCGACCTAACACATGGGTCCGCGACACATTTATACTTTTCCCGCTGCTCACTTGGAGTGCGTCTTTAGTGAAAGGTGACTTTTGAGACCGGGCGGTGCCGCGCTTTTCTGGCGTGGAAACCAAGAGAGGATCGGAAAAATGTTTCAAGGAGCCGACGTCCTGCTGGCCTACATCAAGGAGCAGGGCGTAGAAAACATAGATGTTCGCTTCTGCGACATACCCGGAGTGATGCAGCACTTCACAGTTCCCGCAGCCTCATTTGGCCCCCACGTGTTCACCGAAGGGCTGAACTTTGATGGTTCATCCATCGCGGGCTTCCAGGAAGTCCACGAATCCGACATGGTGCTGTTCCCGGACCCATCCACCGCCTACATTGACCCTTTCCGCCGGGTGAAAGCGCTCAACATCGCGTGTTTCGTGCACGACCCGAAGACCGGACAGCCATATTCGCGTGATCCACGCGCCATCGCACGCAAGGCCCAGCGCTATCTTGCATCCACCGGCATCGGAGACACGGCCTACTTCGCGCCGGAGGCAGAGTTCTACGTCTTCGACGACGTTCGCTTTGGCACAAGCGCGAACAGCTCCTTCTTTCACCTAGATTCCCACGGGGCTGCGTGGAATGCGTCTCGCGAAGAGGAAGGTGGCAACAAGGGTTACAAGACCCCCTACCAGGGCGGCTACTTTCCCGTTGCTCCGGTGGACCACTTCGATGACCTCCGCGACGACATCGTCAAACACATGGAGGAGGCTGGCCTGGAGGTGGAGCGCGCCCACCATGAGGTCGGGACCGCGGGCCAAGGTGAGATCAACTGGAAGTTTGACACTCTGCTCAAGGCCGCCGATGACGCGATGACGTTCAAGTATTTGGTGAAGAACACCGCGTGGGCCAACGGTAAGAGCGCTACGTTCATGCCGAAGCCACTTTTTGGTGAGAACGGGTCGGGAATGCACGTCCACCAATCGATTTGGCAGGGCGGGAAGCCACTCTTTTATGACGAGGGCGGATACGCGGGCCTTTCCGACATGGCGCGCTGGTACATCGGCGGGTTGGTGAAGCATGCGCCCTCGCTCTTAGCGCTCACGAATCCGACGGTCAACTCATACCACCGTCTGGTTCCCGGGTTCGAAGCGCCCACAAGCCTTGTTTATTCGCAGGGCAACAGGTCCGCGGCTATCCGCATTCCTATTACAGGCACGAATCCGAGGGCGAAGCGGATAGAGTTCCGCTGCCCCGACGCGTCGGGTAACCCATACTTAGCGTTCTCAGCGATGCTGCTGGCGGGAATCGATGGAATCCAGAACAGGATTGAACCGCCGGCACCAGTCGACAAGGACCTCTACCGTCTCAGCCCCGAAGAGGCCGCGCTGATCCAATCCGTTCCGTCTTCTCTAGGGGAGGCACTGGACGCGTTGGAACAGGACCACTCCTACCTGTTGGCCGGCGATGTTTTCACGCCGGATCTGATCCACATGTGGATAGAGCTAAAGCGGGCAGAGATCCGTGCGATCTCTACCCGCCCTCATCCGATGGAATTTGACCTGTACTATGCCATCTAGGTCGATCTGGCGTCTACGCGCCCGCGGCCCCTATTGGACGCATCGGCAGGCCCTTGGCGTCAAGGTCCCACTGGGTCCCCACCTGTGAGGAGAGAACCAAGATTCCTTCCACCAGGCCCCATATACCGGACACCCAAGAAAGCAACCCAAACGACAAGATCGTTATGAGCAGCTGAGCCACAGCTTTGCCAGTGAAGCCTAGGTAGAAGTTGTGGACGCCGAACGTGCCCAGCAAGATGCCGAATAGGCCTGCCGCGAGCTTGCTCTTATCACTCCACGGGACTTCTTCGATGTATACGCCGGCCTGGACTTGCCCGTTGTCAAACGGTTGGCCCGGGTTCGGGTACGTGGTCTGAGGTTGGCCGTAGGCGGATTGCGGTGCCTGCGGGTAGGGACCGGCCTGCGGGTATGCGCCCGTTTGCGGGTACCCACCCGTTGGCTGCTGGTATACCTGCTCTGCTGGTGCCGCTGGGCTGGACGCTGGGAAGCTACTGGGCGTTGGGGCTGACGCCGCCATGGGCGTGAAGGAAACCGCTTCCTCCGCGACGACCTCACCGCCAAATCCGTCGTTGTTGACCGCTTCCGCGACTTCAAAGACTTCTGTCACTTCAGGAACATCAGATGCCTGAGCGGAGAACTTGTCTCCTTTTGCACTGTTTTCGTTCATTTCTCTTCCCTATATATGAGGTCGTTACTTCTGCCTGAGTTTCAGCGACCGGCGCTGAACAAGACCATGCGATTACTCTAGTGTCCGAGGATGCTCCGGCATCATTGGGGATCACCCTTAATAGACCCGGGTTGTTGCAACCTCGGCCCTAGGGACCAAACTGTGTTTGCGCTCACACCAAATTGGCTCATTATGTGACGAATTGGTAACAAACGTTGCGGTGATGGCTATAAAGCGGTGTTAGCCTGATTCCGCAGAGCTTGAGAGTCCCCTAGGGGACGGGTCAGGGTCGCACGGAATTTGTAGTCGAAAGTCAGGATGTCGGGTGCTTCGCAAGAACAGCAACCACTCACTAAAGACGACTGGTGTCGCAACACTGGGCCTTCTCTCCCTTGTTGGAGGTTTGGCACTTGCGTCTCCCGCCATCGCGGCGACGCAGTCAGAGGAAGAGGCTCCAGCCTCACAGACCGTCACGCTTGATGAAGACATTGAGGCTGAAGAATCCCAAAGCAGTTTGGAGGAAGACGCAGCCCTAGTTGAAGACATGGACGCGGAGGAAGAGGAACAGCCTGCGACTCAGGCAGAGTCCGAAGTTGCCTCCCGTAGCGTTGCTCGTGGAACGCTTGCAGTCGTGGAACCATCCGCGACGGTCGGCTCATGCCGCATACCTCAAGGCACCTACAGCGCAAAGAAGGCTTCGTCCAACACGCGTCTGCAAGGACAGACTCGGTACGCCACCGCTGCAGCAGTCGCGGGCCACGTCAAGTCCAAGGCTGTCTCTAAGGGAGGCGAGAGCGCGTTGTTCGTCGCCTCTGGAGAGAACTTCGCGGACGGTTTGGCGCTTTCCGCCCTCGCCGCATACGCCGGCTGGCCCATTCTTCTCACCCCGCAGGCTTCCCTGTCGGCTGAGATCAGTAACTACATTGCTACCAACAAGCCGACTCACGTGTACATCGCTGGCGGTAACGGCGCCGTGAGTTCTGCCGTTGAGAGACAGATCATTTCCAAGGCCGATGCTGCCTCGGGCAAGAAGACCCAGTTCATGCGACTTGCCGGCAGGAACCGCTACGAGACGTCCATGAAAATTGCGAAATGCTTCGATGCTGGTAGCGAAGCGTTCGTGACTACAGGTGCCAACTTCGCTGATGCGGTCGTCGCAGGTGCTCCCGCAGCGGATAAGGGTGGCCCGATCATCCTGACGCCCAGTGGCGCGATCAATGCAGAGGCACAGGCAGCGCTCAAGGCGGTGGCTCCTTCTCGCATTAACATCATTGGCGGCAAGTGGTCCGACGCGCAGCAGAATGTTGCGTCGGCCGCGGCCGGCAACAAGCCGGTGAAGGTCGTGAGTGGCGCGAATCGCTACGCGACCAGCGCGAAAGTTGCCACGACCTTCTTCCCGGGCACAACCGCTGCGGTTTTCTCCACCGGATCAAACTTCCCCGATGCACTGGCGGGTGTTGCTGCAGCAGACCACAACAATGCGCCGATTGTGTTGACCAAGGCAGCATGCCGACCAAAGGACATCGAGTCTGTCGCGAAGGGCGCAAAGACCCACATTAGGCTGGGCGGAACCGTCGTTGTATCTGACGCGGCTACGACAAAGACTTGCGTGCCCGCACCGGTGATTTCCACCAATGCGAAGGTGGCTGCAGCCGCAAAATCTCAGGTTGGTAAGGCGTACATTTACGGCGGCACAGGGCCTAATGGCTTTGACTGCTCCGGTCTAACGCAGTATGCGCACCGCCAGGTCGGCATCAGCATTCCTCGGACAACTTGGGCGCAGTGGTCGGCAGGCCAGACTGTTACTTCTCCGCGTCCGGGTGACGTTGTGGTGCTGAACGGTGGCGGCCACGTCGGCATCTACATGGGTGGCGGAATGATGGTTGACGCGGGTAACCCGCGTGTTGGTGTTTCCTACCGCGCCGTCTATGCGACCCCGAACGCATACGTTCGTTTTGCCTGATAGATCAGCAAGGTAACTAAAGCAAATGGCACCCCTTCGGGGGTGCCATTTGCTTTGGTGCACCCCGCATAGGCACTTGCTTGGACGTGTGAGTCCACTGGAGGAGAAGGCGGCACGACTCCCAGCCGACGGCGACTGCGTCATCGTGAGGCGTGGAGGAACCGGGAGACGAAACGCGGAGCCGAGGTACGAGAGTCACATCAGGCACGCGGGTTAGAGGAGCGAAGCACTCGATTTGGGCGCTCGTTATATCGCTGAACGGTCGAGGTGCAACGGAGGTCCCCAGGGGAAATTAACTGCTCTTTTTGGGGGACCCGCTGTGGCCCAGATTACAAAGGTATCGGTCCGGCAACGGGGCAGTATCAATTCGGTTACGAATCCCAGTTTGGCCCGTCCTGACGCGCATCAGAGCATGAATTCAACTACCGTTATGGAGTCCGGTGATGCCCCATGATTGAAGGCTCTTTTTGGGGAGCGAATGGGCGGGTTGCCTGATAAATCCGATTCTCTATGAAAGTGAGACTCATGCGTAAATCAGTATTTGCAGGGGCGGCCGCGACGGCTGCTGCTGTATCGCTCGCTCTGGCTGGTTGCTCCAGCGGGGCGAAGGACGAAAAGCCTGTTGAGCAGAGCGGTGGAGACGCTGCGGCAACAGACGAAGGTTCTGTAGAAGGCGAACTCACCGTCTGGGTTGATGAGACCCGTGAAGGCCCAGTTTCCGTTGCTGCAGAGCAGTTCACCGATGCGACTGGGGTCAAGGTCAACTTGGTCCTGAAGAACTTTGACGACATTCGTGCGGACTTCACTGCACAGGTACCGACCGGTAAGGGCCCAGACCTGACGGTTGGCGCTCACGACTGGTTGGGCGAACTGACTGCAAACGGTGTTGTCGCTCCGATTGAAATCGGCGACAAGGCTGATGAATTTGAGACTGCTGCTATCTCAGCGTTCACCTTCGATGGCCAGCTCTACGGCCTGCCTTACGCAATTGAGAACATCGCTTTGATCCGTAACGCGGACTTGGCACCAGAAGCACCTGCTACCTGGGATGACGCCATGGCCGCTGCTGACGCTGCCGGAGCGAAGTACAAGTTCCTGGTCCAGATGAACGGCGAAGAGGGCGACCCGTACACCTTCTACCCGCTGCAGACCTCCTTCGGTTCCACCGTTTTCAAGCAGAACGCTGACGGTTCCTTCACGAATGAGCTCAACCTGGCTGATGGTGGCGACGCGTTCGCTCAGTTCCTCGCAGACAACGGTCCTAAGGGCACCGACGTCTTCAACCAGGACCGCACTTACGACATCGTTGTAGACGCGTTCTCCAAGGGTGAGTCGCCGTTCCTAATTGGCGGTCCTTGGATGCTGGATTCCTTCGGTGACGTCAACGTTGCGATCGATCCGGTTCCTTCCGCTGGTGGCAAGCCTGCTTCCCCGTTTGCTGGCGTACAGGGCTTCTACCTGTCCGCTAAGTCTGAGAACGCTCTGATTGCTTCTGACTTCATGGCGAACTACCTTGCAAGCGAAGAAGCACAGCTCGCGATGTATGAGGCCGGCGGTCGTCCGCCAGCACTGAAGTCCGCTGCTGAGGTTGCTGCTAAGGATCCGATCACCGCTGGCTTCATCGCGGCGGGTGCGGACGCACAGCCGATGCCTTCGATCCCTGAAATGGCTTCCGTCTGGACGCCTTGGGGCCGTACTGAGGCACAGATCATCGCTGGTGACGCTGATCCTGCAGCCGCTTGGGCGCAGATGATCACGGACATCGAAACCGCTATTGGTGGCTGACTCTAAAGGGTTAGTTCCTTTGCGGATTGCTTGATCCATATCACATGTGAGGGGCAGGAAGGTTCTCCTTCCTGCCCCTCATTTGCTTCGATGCTTCGTTTCTCGTTTACCGTGAAAACACGGTAGTCTGAGAGACGCCAGTGAGAGTTATGTCGCTCTCATCGATTCTCTAGAAGTCTCCGCGCGGGCCCTCGAAGAGGAGGTTGCAAGACCCACCGCGCAACAAACAAACGACTGATGCTTGTTTCAATCAACGGAGGAATGATGGACAGTGTCCAAACCTCGGAGATGACTGCGTCTATGGAAGTCGCGGAAGTGCGCGACGCCAAGAAGAAGCGTTTTCATCTTCCACCCAAGGATCCGGATGTCAACAAATGGGGACCCGGCTTCATAGTCAAACTGGTGCTTATGGCACTTGTAAACGCGTTCGGTGCCTACGTCATCTTCATGTCCTACGTGAAGGGGTCGTGGGGGATCTTCGGCGCGATGCTCGTGTTGGTCATAGTCGCAGATTGGGTCTACTTCTCGGGGCGCACCATTCCCCTGAAGTACATCCTTCCAGGACTGGCTTTCCTACTGGTGTTCCAGATCTACACCATCTTCTACACCGTGTACGTCTCGTTTACGAACTACGGGGACGGACACAACTCAACGAAAGACAATGCGGTCTCCGCGCTGCTCATGCAAAACGAGAAGCGCGTTCCTGACTCCCCAACATATCCGCTGAAGGTAGTTTCTCGTGGTGGCGAACTTGGTTTTGCGATCTTTGAGGATGGCGAAGTCAAGGTGGGTACAGAAGAAGACCCAATGCATGTTGAGAAGGACGCGGTCGTCGACGGATCCACCATTGTTGATGTTCCTGGATGGGAGATCCTCACGCTGAACCAAGTTGTCCAAAACCAGAATGAGATTTTGGGTATGCGTGTGGCGCTGAGCGATAACCCGGAAGATGGTTCCATCCGTACCTCCGAAGGCTCCACGGGCTTCGTTTCACGTCCGATCTTGGAATGGGATCCCGAAGCGGACACGATGACGAACATTGACACTGGAGTCGTCTACCACGGCACCGACGACGGGGTATTCCAATCCGACGACGGCCAGAAACTTGCCGTTGGGTGGCGCGTTGGTGTTGGGTTTGAAAACTATACGAAGGCGTTTGGGGACTCGAAGTACTCCGGGCCTTTCTACCAAATCTTGTGGTGGACGTTTGCTCAGTCCTTCCTCTCGGTCGCGTTAACGTTCCTGTTGGGACTGTTCCTAGCGATAACGTTCAACAAGACCATTCGTGGCCAAAAGGTCTATAGGACGCTGATGATCTTGCCCTATGCGATCCCGGGGTTCATCTCCGCTCTGATCTTCGCGGGTATGTTCAACCGCTCCTACGGATTCATCAACCAGGTGCTTCTTGGTGGGGCCCAGGTCCCATGGCTACAGGACCCCTGGTTGGCTAAGTTTGCGATCTTGTTCGTCAACTTGTGGCTGGGCTTCCCCTACATGTTCCTGATCGCAACTGGTGCTCTGCAATCGGTGCCAGAGGATGTGACAGAGGCAGCGAAGATTGATGGTGCAAGCGCTTGGCGTCAGTGGCGTTCTATCAAGATGCCACTGGTGCTCATCGCGACCGCTCCGCTGCTGATTTCGTCGTTTGCGTTCAACTTCAACAACTTCACACTGATATACATGCTGACAGGGGGTGGGCCGTCCTTCGGTGATCCTTCCGTGCCGCTTGGGCACACCGACATCCTGATCACCATGGTCTACAAGATGTCGGGCATCGATGGCGGCGCGGCCAAGGACTTCGGTCTTGCCTCCGCATTGTCCATTCTGATCTTCGTGATTGTCGGAACCATTTCTGCGATCGCGTTCCGCCAGACACGCAAGCTTGAGGAGATGATGTGACATGACCACGCAAGTGAGCACTAAACCGGCTTCAGACGCTGTCCCAGTCGATCCTCCTCAGAACAAGAAGTCCTTCGGTCACTGGGTGAGGGAATACGGGTGGCGTCACCTAGTGGGCATACTGGTCGTGATTTACGCACTGGTGCCCATTCTGTACATCATTTCTGCTTCCTTGAACCCAGGTGGCACCCTGACTGGGTCCAACCAACTGTTCCGGACGATCGACTTCGAAAACTATGCGCAGCTCTCATCCACCGCCTTCTGGCACTGGATGCTGAACTCCTTGGTCATCGCGTCATCGGTGGCGGTCGGAACAGTGCTGATGGCCGCGGCTGCCGCCTACGCCTTCTCACGTTTCCGGTTCACCGGACGCCGTATGGGCCTGACTGCGCTTCTCATCATCCAGATGTTCCCACAGATGCTGGCGTTCGTTGCAGTCTTCCTACTGCTCTTGAGCCTCGGCGATGTGATTCCCATTCTGGGTGTCAACTCAACGCTGGCTCTGATAGCCGTGTATCTGGGTGGCGCACTGGGTGTGAACACGTTCCTGCTCTACGGGTTCTTCAACACGATCCCGAAGGAACTGGATGAAGCTGCAAAGATCGATGGTCTGACCCACGGACAGATCTACTGGATGATCATCCTCAGGTTGGCCGCACCCATCCTGTCCGTTGTGGCACTCCTTTCGTTCATCTCCACGTTTGGTGAGTTCGTTATCGCAAGGGTTGTGCTGCAGCAGGAGCAGAACTGGACCGTAGCAATCGGTCTGTACTCCTGGGTTGCTAGCCAGCTGGACGCCAACTGGGGACAGTTCGCGGCGGGCGCGATCATTGCGTCGATCCCGATCCTGATGCTGTTCCTCTTCCTCCAGAAGTACATCGTTGGTGGTCTGACCGCTGGAGCGGTCAAGGGATAACCCCCGACAAGCGCAACGAAGGGCCGGTCTCCTCACTAGATGGGAGACCGGCCCTCTTTCTCATCTGTGGTCCCGTGGGTTTGCCTGTAGACTCGTGGGTTTGCCTGTGGTCCCGTGGGTTTATCTGTGGTCCCGTGGGTCCACACACGCATGCGGTGGCGTGCGCGTCGGTGACTCGTGGGGGCACCGGCGTTCCACCGCAGCGGTCCGCCCTAAGATGCGGCGGCAATGCGCTCCAGCATGTCGCCGCTCTCGATCGGTAGGTGACGCGACACCGAACCGTCCTCGTTCCACAGCC
>CAYFOT010000023.1:0-5016 GCA_964344825.1 uncultured Actinomyces sp. | reverse complement strand
TCGCCGCTCTCGATCGGTAGGTGACGCGACACCGAACCGTCCTCGTTCCACAGCCCAGAACAGCCCCTGCGATGTGCGCCGACCAGATTCGTGTCAACAACGCCAGCGCCCTGCATCAACGAATAGCAGGTGCGTGGGCCCACGAACGTGAATCCGAGGCGACGCATCGCCCTCGCCAACGCCACCGACTCCTCCGACTCCAGCGGAACCTCAGCACTGGCATAGGGGACCGGCGTCCGCTCAGGTCTGTGCGCCCACACCAGCTCCGCCAGGGAAACCCCGCCCTCCAACGATGCCATCACCTTCGCGTTGGACATAACTGCGTGGACTTTCCTTTTGTTCCTGATCAGTCGTTCATCACCCAAGAGGCGCTGCGCATCCTGCTCCGTGAAGCCAGCGACGATCAATGGATCGAACTCCTCGAACGCCTCATCCAAAACCTGAGCGTTCCCAAGGGTTGTGCCCCACGTCAAACCGGCTTGCAGGATCAGCAACGACAAAAGTCGAAACATCTTGTCGTCCTCAACGATCGGCACCCCCCACTCCGTGTCGTAGTAGTCCATTAGGGTTTTGCTGCGGTAGGCCCAGCCTGGGCGGATCAACCCGTCCTCGCCCTCCACCAGCTCCAGTCGGGCCCTGCGTCGTGCACCCTCATGCCGCGCAGGGTGAGGCGCTAGCAGAGTCACCATCACTCCTCTGGTTCCCGCTTCCTCCACTGTTGCCAACTCCATGGCTCCTCCCTCGGTGCTCGCGTATTGGCTTGTCTGCGTCCATGGTTCCCGCCGCGCCCCGCCCTCGCCACCTCCCAGACCCCAACCTGTGGATTAACCGCGGCACCGCCCAGTCCGCAGCGCCGAACACGTTATCCACAGCTGCACGAAATTGAGACGCCTCCCGCGCGCACGTTTTTCCGTTGTACCGTTACCTTGTGATTGACACACAGACCAACGACTGGTGGCCCACCGCTTAGGCGGACCCACGTCGTTGGTGGCCGCCCCGAAGAGGCAGGCCATGCGTTCTTTGGGGCAGGAAGGACGCCCAAAATGAATGCCAACTCAACCGCTACGCTCCCTGAAGAGGTCGCTGCTCTGCTCGGCGCGCCAAATGACGTGCCACTAGCGATCATTCGGAGGATGGACGCGCCCACGGCCACCGTCCTGACCGGCACTGTCAGCGCAGCGCCGCTGCTGGCGGATATTCCGCTGGACGGGCAAGACGTTCTCGCGATCGTGCCCTACCACCAGATTAAGGAGCGCGGCTGGCAGGCGATCGAGGGCGATGAGGAACTCCTATACATGCTGGTCACCCGCCGTTGGGAGGTGCCAGTGGGTGCGCTCCTGGGTACCCTGCCCGCCGAGACACCGCCCACCACAGACATCGGTTTTGAGATGTCTGACGAAGACTACGCGCGCGAAGTTTCCAGCATCATTGAGGACGAAATCGGTAGGGGCGAGGGCGCGAATTTCGTGATCCGCCGCGACTACCACGCTCACACGGACGCGCCCGTGCGCCAAACGGTCCTGTCGTGGCTGAGTCAACTTCTGCGTTACGAATCGGGCTCCTACTGGACGTTTGCGTGGATTGGTGGCGGTGTGGCGTGCGCTGGTGCTTCCCCGGAGCGTCACGTCAGCGCTGACGCCGGCACCGTTCTAATGAACCCCATTTCGGGCACGTTCCGTCACCAACCTGACACGCCAACTGTGGAAAGCCTGCTCGAGTTCCTCGCGAATCGCAAAGAATCTGAGGAACTTGTCATGGTTGTTGACGAGGAACTCAAGATGATGTCCGCCGTGTGCCCGACGGGCGGCGTCATGAAGGGCCCGTACCTCAAACCCATGACGCGAGTGACGCACACGGAGTACCTGTTGGAGGGCAAATCCGACCTCGACCCGCGCGAAATCCTGCGCCTCACCATGTTTGCGCCGACCGTCATCGGTTCCCCGATGGAGAGCGCATGCGCCGTCATCGCTCGCCACGAGACGACGCCGCGCGGCTACTACTCCGGGGTTCTCGCGTTCTTTGAACACACCGCCGACGGCTACCGTTTGGACGCGCCGATTCTGCTGCGCACCGCGTTTATTGACGAGGGCGGAGACATCACCATCTCGGCCGGCGCCACTCTGGTGCGTCACTCCGACCCGCTAAGTGAGGCGAAGGAGACGCGGGCCAAGGCGTCCGGAGCCCTCACCGCGATCGGCCTGCTTGAGCGCGCACAGAAAGCGCCGGGTGCGCCCTCGTCCCCGACGAAACACATGATTGACATGCCGCGCGTCCAGGCGGCGCTGACGGACCGCAACCGCGACCTTGCGCCCTTCTGGCGCGACGAGCAAAGCGCCCCCGGCACCCTCTCCGGCACCGTCATGCTGGTCGATTGCGGGGACGACTTTAACCAGATGCTGGCTCACCAGCTCCGTCACCTGGGCCTGAGCGCCCAGATCGTGCCGTGGTCGCAGGTGACGGGGGACGAGGACGTTGACCTCGTCGTCTTCGGCCCGGGTCCGGGCGACCCGACAGACGCCCTCGACCCGCGTGTTGCCCGCGTGGGGGACCTACTAGAGGCGCGCGTCCGTGCTGGTCAGCCCACGGTTGCCGTGTGTTTGTCGCACCAGATTCTGGCGACGAGGGCGGGGCTACCCGTCGAACCGCTCGCGGAATCCCGCCAGGGTCTGCAGTTGCCCGTCACGATTCTGGGCAAGGAGGTCCGCATCGGCTTCTACAATACGTTCGCGGCCGTCGGCCAAGATGGGAGCGAGACGCCGGACCTAGATTTGACGGTGGAGGCGGACGAGGACGGGGTGGTGGCCGCCCTCGTCGGAAAGAACGTCGTGAGTGTGCAGGGGCACCTGGAGTCTGTGCTTTCTTATGACGGGTTTTCCACGCTGTCGGACGTGGTGGAGGCTGCGCTGAACTAGGCTGGGAGCAGGGTTGGATTGCGCCGGTCCCTCCGGATTCGGGGCGGCCGCGGTGGAAGAGGGCAGATGCTGAGTGTTGGGGATGTTGTCTCGTGGATGGATACGCAGTATCCGCCCTCGGGAGCGGAGGAATGGGATCGCGTTGGGCTGATCGCGGGGTCGCGGGCGTCGGACGTGACGAAGGTGCTGCTGGCGGTGGATCCTGTGGAGGTCGTGGCGCGTCAGGCGCTGGATATCGGCGCTCAAATGATCATCACGCACCACCCGCTGTATCTGCGGGGCACGTCTTTCGTGTCGGACGATGATGCTAAGGGGCGGTTGGTCTCCACGTTGATACGCTCGGGGATTGCGCTTTACAACGCTCACACGAACGCTGACGTGGCCCACGATGGGGTCGCGCAGGCCCTTAGCGACTTGTTCGGGTTGCGTGGCGCGGTCCCGATGGTGCCGCACGACGATCCGACTGTGGGGCTAGGGCGGATAGGGGAGTTAGAGACCCCGATGCCACTTTCGCAGTTCGCGCGGGTTGTTGCGGCGCGCCTGCCCAAGGGGCCCACCGGCGTCCTCGTCGGGGGTGACCCGAATCGGATGGTGCGCCGCGTTGCGGTGTCCGGTGGGTCCGGGGATTCGTTCTTGGGGCTTGCGGGTTCTTTGGGGGCGGACGCGTACGTGACTGCGGATCTGCGCCACCACCCGGCCTCGGAACACTTAGAAGATGGGGGACCGGCGCTAATCTGCGGGTCGCACTGGGCGACGGAGTGGCCGTGGCTGCCGGTTTTGGCGCCCAGGTTGGTGCAGATGGCTGCTGAACGGGGCCAGGAATTGGAAGTTGTTGTTTCGGATCTGGTGACGGAGCCGTGGTTTGAGCATTTGCCAACGCAAGGAGTGTGGTCGTGAAACTTTCCAGGGATGATCAGCAGAAGCTATTGGCGCTGCAGGATGCGGACTTGCAGGCAACTAGGTTGCGGCACCGGATGGAGTCGGACCCGATGCATCAGAAATTGTCTGAGCTCAAAGGCAGGGCTGCAGACCTGCGGCGGTCGGCGTTGGCGCAGCAGGCCGAGCTGGGGACACTGGCGCGTAAGATGACGACGCTGGAGGACGACATCCAGAAGGTCGAAGACCGCCGGGCGTTGCAGCAGGGACGTCTGGATTCGGGGAAGATCATGCTGCGCGACATGAACGCGGTTGAGCATGAGATTGCCCGAATTGTGGAGCGCAAGGAGCAGTTGGAGTTGGAGCTAATGGAGCTGGAGGACGAGCAGGAGAAGCGCGTCCAGTTCCTAGCGAAGACGAAGGTTGCGGAAGAGGCGTTGGTGGCGGACGAGGGCGTCGCGCAGGAAAAGCTGGCTGTTGACATGAAAGAACCCGCGGCTCAGCTGGAGTTTGCGGAGCAGACGGCCGCCGCGTTACGTTCTGAGTTGCCGGCTGCGGTGCTGGATGAGTACGACCATTTGCGCTCCCGGATGGGTGCCTTGGTGGTGCTCCGGTTCCAGGATGGGGCGCTTCGCGATGCGCCTTGCGACCTGACGATGGATGAGCGGGCGCAGTTGCTGCGGGCGCCGGAGGACGAACTGTTTGAGTCGGACGACACGGGGTACCTGATCGTCCGGGTTTGATTCGGCGGTGAGTTGGCCGATACGCCGGGTTCTGTAGACGCCGTGCGGCGCCTGACGACCATTCATCTAGGACCTGCGTTACCGCAGGCCTCAAGCGGTCCACCCGAAGGTAAGGGGCGGGCAGCCCCGGCCTTCTGCTTGACCTTGCACCCGGTGGGGTTTACCTAGCCAGCCAAGTCACCTTGGCTGCTGGTGCGCTCTTACCGCACCGTTTCACCCTTACTGGGCCCGTCTTACCGGGTCCAGCGGTCTACTTTCTGTTGCACTTTCCCGCGGGTCGCCCCGGGTGGCTGTTAGCCACCACCGTGCCCTGTGGTGCCCGGACGTTCCTCAGGATTCGCCACTTTCGTGGTTCCTCCCGCGGCCGTCTGGCCAACTCACCACCAGAATCCTACACCGCGGGGTGCATTGAGCGCGTGGGGCATGGCACTGGTGGTGTGCGGGGCATGGCACGGGTGGTGTGCGGGTGCCGTTCCTTGGTTGTC
>CAYFOT010000022.1:2301-25562 GCA_964344825.1 uncultured Actinomyces sp. | reverse complement strand
TCTGGTTCCCACATTGCGATCTCCCTGTCGGTGATCAACGTCTTGCTTCCCGGGAGACGCTCGACGAAGGCGGCTTTTACCTGGGGTTTCTTAGTGCTGATAGTCGCGGTGGTCGGTCCAGAACCCGCAGTGGTTCGCGCGGTGGCAATGGGCGGCCTAGCTGCGTGGGGATTGACGATAAGACGCGGCGGCCAGCCATTGGTGTTGCTGTCGGCAGTCACTACAGTGACTGTTCTGGTTGACCCGTGGAGCGCACTGTCCCTCGGATTCGCGCTCTCAACCATCGCGACCGCGGGAATCCTCACCCTAGGAAGAAGCGGAACCCGTTGGAGCCGGGAAGCCATCACTGACTCAGCAATCCCGGAGCAACTCCAATCTTCAGTCCGCGCGGTCGCAGAGGCGGTGATAATCGCAGTCGTCGCCCAAGCCGTCACACTCCCGATCCTCGCCCTAGTCAACCCATGGCTACCAACCTGGGGCGTGGTGGCCAACCTGCTGGTAGCCCCAATCGTCACGCCCCTAACACTGCTGGGGCTGGCAGCGACGGTGACGTGTTTGTGGTGGCCGGGAGCCGCCGAAACATGCGTCGCCCTAGCGTCGCCCCTAGCGCGCTACATGGGGACCATCGCGCTACACGTCGCTAACTGGCCGCTGGCCCAACTCCCCTGGCCCCACGGCTTACCTGGACTCCTCCTCGCCCTCGCCATCGCCCTCGCCACCGCGGCAGCGGCCAGCGCGTTCATCGCAAGAACGAACGGAAGCCCCATTAGGCGAGGCTCCAAGAGGAGACTGTCCAATACACGAAACCCACTGCTCGGAAGGTCAGGACAGTCCTAGGCAAAGGGGCTACGCCGATGCGGGGCGGACGCCCGCCCACCGATTCGGTGAGACCCGCTGCGCAACTGCTTCGAGTGCAAGTTGGCGATACGCCCCTGGGGATAACGCCCGCCACGGTAACTGCCTTGCCAGCTACGATTGCAGGAAGTGTTTTCCTCAACGATAGGTGACCTCCGAAAATGGCTTCACAATCAGCCGCGCCCGTGCCAGCTATAACGCTGATCAAAGGGACAGAGGATGCGCTGGTGCGCCGGCAAATCGCGGCCTTACGGCGCAGGATACTGAAGGCTGCGCCGGAAGCGGAAGCAGTCACGTTTAGCGCGATGACGTACGAAAAAGGGGAGCTTGCAACCCACGCGTCCGGGTCTCTCTTCGCTGACCAAAAGCTGTTGGTGATCACAGACCTGGGCGACATGAGTGACGACTTCGCCCACGACTTCGAAGCCTACGTCGCATCCCCAATGAGCGAAGTCTGGGTCATCGCAACCCAGGGGAAGGGCAGACGCGGCGCCCGAGTCTTAAGAGCCATCACACAAGCGAACTACCCAACGATTGACTGCAAGGCACCCAAGGGCGCAAGCGAAAAGGCAGCCCTCGTTGCATCAGAAGTCCGCGCACACGGCGGAACCATTGACCCCGCGGCCGCATCAGAGCTGGTGGCCGCCCTCGGAGACAACATAGAGGAAATGCTGGCATCCGCCGCTCAACTTGTGGCCGACGCGGGAGGACACATCACCCAAAGTGCCGTACACACCTTCCACCGCGGACGCGTCGAAACCAAGCCCTGGGACGTCGCACAGTCACTTGCTGAACGCGACTTCATTCGCTCCATGATCCTTGTACGCCAAGCGTTCGCGGTGAATATTCCCCCGGTAGTCTTAGTTTCCGCGATCGCGTCTGAGTTCCGGACCATGACCAAGCTCAAGGTTCCGGGCATCAGCGACGCAGAAGTCGGAGGCGCACCTTGGCAAGTAAAGAACGCCCGCAGAAGAGCGATGAAATGGTCTGAGGACGCATTAGGGCAGGCCATGATTCGAATCGCAGAGGCAGACGCAGGCGTTAAAGGTGAATCCCGCGCCCCTGAAAGTGCTGTTGAGCTGTGCATAATGGATATTTCACGGCTCAACTAGCGCTTGGGCGCGGGATTATCAGAAAGAAAAGGGTGATCCCCTAAATCACATCTGGTTTACCTGCTTGGCCAGCTTCGACTTACGCTGTGCGGCCTGGTTGCGGTGAATGACACCCTTGGATACTGCGATGTCCAGCTTGCGTGCTGCCGCGCGCAAGTTCGTCTCCGCCAGATCCTTGTCACCGGCTTCAACTGCCTCACGCGTCTTGCGCACCAGCGTCTTCAACTCAGAGCGGTATCCCTGGTTACGGACGCGACGCTTCTCATTGGTGAGTACGCGCTTCTTCTGCTGCTTAATATTGGCCACTTCTTAGACTCTCCTCAAAAAGGGTGTTCGTTTGTCTGGTCGATGAGGGGTGAGGTCGAGGCCGTGGAACTGGGCGTGGGGCACCCGCGATCGGCTAAGACCTGGTCCCACGCTCAACCAAGCGTGGAGTCCAATCGCCAACTCTAGCAGCAGGATCTGCCCCAAAATATCGCGTTAGGCCCTTCGACTTATGCAAATGGTCACCCCGCCAACCGCTCGAGGGCGGAACGGACCGCACCCTGTCGGACCCAACCCATACACTTCAAGTAAAGAGGGGGACAGTGGGCAGCGGTGCCGATGAGGCTCCTCACGCTGAAGACCACTGCTCGTTACTTGCAATCGGAAGGGAACCCACATGAAGGTCAGTTTTATCGGTGCCGGGGTAATGGGGCAGGCCATCGCGCGCGGCGCATCTGCGGCGGATCCATCGCGGTGGCAATTCTCCTTCTATGACCTGTCAAAAGAAGCCGCGCAAAGCGCTGCGGACGCCACAGGCGGAACGGCCGCGGCATCAATGGAAGATGCCGTTGAAGGCTCCGACATTGTGGTCCTTGCCGTGAAACCCCAGGTGCAGAATGCGGTCCTGAAGCAACTCCCGCCAGTAGGAGATGCAACGGTAGTCTCCATAGCGGCCGGTAGAACCTTGGATCAGATCTCCGGCGCACTCGAAGAAGGTGGACAAACGGAAGTCGCCCTCGTTCGCGTGATGCCGAACCTGAACGCACTGGTCGGCCACGCTGCCTCCGCCCTGTGCAAGAACCGGTGGGCAACGGACGCAGACCTGAACGATGTGGTCGAACTTTTCGCCAGCGTCGGAACAACCCAGGTAATCCCCGAAGGCCATTTCGGCGCGTTTACCGCCATGGCGGGCTCCTCCCCCGCATGGTTCTTCCAAATCGTTGACGATCTGGCCCGCGCCGGTGTCAAACATGGGCTCACAAAAGAGGTCGCGGTGCGCGCAGCATGCTCATCCATGCTGGGGTCCGCCCTCATGCTCAGCGAAACGCTGGATAAAGGTGGGAACGCAGCAGAACTGGTCGATAGGGTCTGCTCTCCGGGCGGAACAACCATTGCTGGGCTACTTGCCGCACAGGGCAAAGGCATTGGTCCCGCGCTTGTAGCCGCGGTCGACGCGACGATTGCGCGCGACCAGGAACTGGGTGGGTAAGAAGAAGCGCAGAGCCGGAAAGCGGCCCAACCCGTGGCCTGGATAAGTCCTTGGCCACACTGGTTTTGCTCTGGGGTCCAACCCAAGTAATTTTAGGTGTAGTAATGCGGTCAGATGTTAGGAAACCATCCCACGTGGAGAATGCAATGAGTTCAACCAGTTCGTCCCTGCCCATCAAGCTTGCTGCGCCAACGGTCCCCGACCGCGTCAGCACTGAGGGCTTGGAGACCAAGTGGTCAGAAGTTTGGGAAGCCGAACAAACATACCGTTTCAATGCTGAAACCATCCGGTCTGAAGTTTTCTCTATCGACACCCCTCCCCCAACGGTTTCTGGGTCACTACACATTGGCCACGCGTTCTCATATACCCACACTGATACCCTCGCACGGTTCCAGCGCATGCGCGGGAAGAACGTTTTCTACCCGATGGGGTGGGATGACAACGGCCTGCCCACAGAACGCCGCGTCCAAAACTACTATGGTGTCAGGTGCGACCCATCTCTGCCATACATTGACGGCTACGAACCCCCACACAAGGGTGGGGAAGGTAAGTCCATTCGCGCCGCAGATCAGCAGCCCATCTCACGCCAGAACTTCATTGAGCTGTGTGAAACGCTCAGCCAGGAAGACGAAGCTCAGTTTGAGGCCCTTTGGCGCTACCTCGGCCTGTCCGTGGACTGGTCACTGACATACCAAACCATCGGGTCCGATGCACGCAAGGTTACTCAGCATGCGTTCCTCCAAAACTTGGCACGTGGAGAGGCGTACCAGGCCGACGCGCCAGGACTTTGGGATGTCACCCTCCAAACTGCGGTGGCCCAGGCCGAAGTTGAGGCTCGCGAATACCCAGGCCACTACTATAAGTTGGTGTTCCACGGCGAAGAAAGCGAAGTGGGAGACGGCGCGGCCGGGCGCAACGTGGAAATCGAAACCACGCGACCTGAGCTGCTGGGGGCCTGCGTCGCCCTCGTCGCTCACCCCGACGATGAGCGTTACCAGGACCTTTTCGGGACCTACGTGACCTCACCGGGATTCGGCGTGAAGCTGCCCGTCCTCGCTCACCCGATGGCTGAGAAGGACAAGGGCGCGGGCATCGCGATGTGCTGTACCTTCGGTGACATCACGGACGTACAGTGGTGGCGCGAACTGCGCCTGCCGCTGCGGGCAATCCTGGATAAGGATGGCCGCATCACACGGGAGGTCCCGGAATGGATCCAGACGGAAGACGGCCGGAAGCTCTTTGAAGCGACCACGGGCAAAACCACTTTCAGTGCGCGGAAAGAAGTTGTTGAAGCGCTAACGGAAAGCGGAGACGTCATCGGTGAGCCTCTGGCAACGAACCGTATGGCTAACTTCTTCGAAAAGGGTGACAAGCCCCTGGAAATCGTCACCTCGCGCCAGTGGTACGTGCGCAACGGTGGGCGTGACTTCAAGCGGGCCGGTTCAGACACAGAACTCCGTGAGGAACTGATTGCACGCGGACGTGACCTGGACTTCCACCCTGACTTCATGCGGGTGCGCTACGAAAACTGGGTGAACGGGCTCAACAGTGACTGGCTGATCTCACGCCAACGCTTCTTCGGCGTCCCAATCCCCGTCTGGTATGAAATAGGAGAAGACGGGGAAGTGGACTTCACGAAGATCCTTACGCCCTCGTTGGCGGATCTCCCCATCGATCCCACGTCCGACACACCTCCCGGATACACGGAAGACCAGCGCGATGTCGCCGGTGGCTTCCACGGTGAGGTTGACATTATGGACACGTGGGCGACGTCCTCGCTCACCCCGCAGATCCCAACAGGTTGGCTGCGCGATGAGGCTCTTTACGCGAACGTCTTCCCCATGGACATGCGCGCCCAGGGTCAGGACATCTTGCGCACGTGGCTCTTCTCCACAATCCTGCGTTCGAACCTTCAGTTCGACTGCCTACCGTGGAAGAACGCCGCGATCTCCGGATGGATCCTGGATGCCGACCGGAAGAAGATGTCGAAGTCGAAGGGGAACGTCGTAACGCCGATGGCACTCCTGGAACAGTACGGTTCGGATGCGGTGCGCTACTGGGCAGATTCGGCCCGCCTAGGCACCGATGCGACGTTCGACGAGGGCGTCTTGAAGATCGGCCGTCGCCTCGCTATCAAGCTGTTGAACGCATCCAAGTTCGCACTGTCCATGGCCGCTGCGGACGGAGCCCTGCAACTGGACCCCAGTCTGGTGGAGGTGCCCGTGGACGCGTCCGTCCTCGCCACGCTGGCGCAGGTCGTGGAAGACGCCACTGCCGCGTTCGAAAACTACGACCACACCCGCGCCCTTGAAAAGACTGAGACGTTCTTTTGGACGTTCTGTGACGACTACATTGAGCTGGTCAAGGAACGCGCATACAACGCGGACGGTGCGTGGAGTGCAGAGGAAGCGACCTCAGCGCGCGCCACCTTGGCGTTGGGCGTGGACGCGTTTATCCGGTTGCTGGCGCCATTCCTGCCATTTGCTGCCGCGGAAGCGTGGTCTTGGTACCGTGACACCTCCTTGCACGCTTCAACCTGGCCAGTTGCAGCCGATTACGCTGCTGCTGGCGGTGACGTGCGCGTCCTGGATGTCACCTCTGAAGCATTGATCCAACTGCGTCGCGTTAAGTCTGAGGCGAAGGTTTCTCCGCGTACGCCGTACCTGGATGTGACAGTGGAAGGACCGGCTGACGACATTGAGCTCCTAGCCGGTGTTCAAAGCGACCTTGTCGCAGCCACGAAGACGGAAGGGCCGTTCGCCCTCGTCGGGAAAGACGACGCGACAGAACTCGCGGTAGCCAGCTTCACGCTGGGCGAAGCACCTAAGCGCCGTAAAGCATAAGCAGACTCTGAGACCCTCGACCAAGGAGCCCCCATGACCCCCGACGCCGATACCCCTATGCCAGAAGAAGAGAACGTCGGGGAGGCCGTGAATCCCGCCGAAGCGTCCGAGTCGTCGGATGCGCCCGCGAAAGAGGACGGCGGTGAGGCAGGCGAACCCACGCTTCTTGGCGAGGGCGTATTGGTTGAGTCAATCGATGCTCAAGGAACCGTATACACGGAGGCGTTGGAGTGGACGGCGCCCGTTTTGGCGCGGGTGGATGACCACGACACCCTCCCCCACGTGCTGCTTGAGCGCGTACAGCGTGGGCCGCGTCGCCCCCTTGTGGAGGTGAAAGAGCCGATCACTGGCTCTTGGCGCACGGTCACTGCCGGGGACTTCTGGGAGTATGTAAACAAGATCGCGGCGGGCCTCATCGGCAAGGGGCTTAAGTTCGGTGACCCGGTCGCGATCATGTCGCACACCCGCTATGAGTGGATGGTCTTGGACTTCGCCGCATGGAGCGCGGGTCTTGTCCCGATTCCAATCTATGAGACCTCTTCTAAAGCTCAGATTCAACACATCCTGAAAGACGCGGGGATCGGGTTTGTCGTAACTGAGTCGGTAGTCATGGCGAACCTGGTACATGCGGCTGCCGAAGACATCGACCAAGATGTCACCGTGCTGTCCTTAGACCAAGGAGCCATGGGGGAACTGGAGCAAGCGGCAGCGTCGGTACCCGTAGGCGAAGTCACGAAGCGCACCAACGCCCTCACGTTAGACACCACAGCGACCATCGTCTACACCTCCGGAACGACGGGAACTCCGAAGGGGTCTGTGATCTCCCATGGGAATTTCACGGACCTAAACAAGAACTCCCACATCTGGATGCCGGAAGTGTGCGATGATCCGCGGTCGCGGATGCTAATGTTCCTCCCTCTTTCACACATCTTGGCGCGGTTCCTTCAGGTCTACGTTGTTGCGGGCAAGGGCGTCATCGGGCACACCCCCGACATCAAAACGCTGCTGCCAGACCTGCAAAGCTTCCGCCCCACCTTCCTCTTAGTCGTGCCGCGCGTGCTGGAGAAGATCTACAACTCTGCCGATGCGAAAACCGGCGCGGGTGCCAAGAACAAGTTGTTCCGTTGGGCCGCAAACGTGGCCATAGAGTATTCGAAGGCTCTGGACACGCCCGAAGGACCCTCCCGCAAACTGCGGATGCAACGCAAGACGGGCAACGCTTTGGTGTATTCGAAACTAACCGACTTGGTCGGCGGGAACGTCGACATCATCATCTCCGGTGGAGCACCCCTCTCGGAGCGCCTAGGCCACTTCTTCCGGGGTGCAGGCCTGCCAATCCAAGAGGGATACGGCCTCACGGAGACCACCGGCCCTCTGTCCGTGAACACTCCTCAACTTACGAAGATTGGAACGGTTGGGCCGACGCTGCCGCCAATGCGGACAAAGATTTCGGACAGCGGAGAGCTGCTGGTCAAGGGATCCGCAGTCTTCAAGGGATACCACAACCTGCCAGAGGCAACGGCAGCCGCTTTTGATGAGGACGGCTGGTTCCGCACAGGTGACTTAGGTTCAATCGATAAGGACGGCTACGTGCGCATCACGGGCCGCGCCAAAGAAGTGATCGTGACGGCTGGCGGAAAGAACGTCATCCCGTCCATCCTGGAGAACTCTCTTCGCAGCCATCCTCTGATCAGCCAAGTCGTCGTCGTTGGTGATCAACGCCCGTTCATTGGCGCACTCGTCACGTTGGACGAAGAAATGATGCAGATCTGGCTGAAGAATAAAGGCTTGCCAGCTCTGACTGTGTCAGAAGCAGTCGGACACCCTGAAATCCGCGCGTCCTTGTCTCAGGCAATAGACCGTGCGAATGAAGAGGTGTCCCGGGCGGAATCCATCCGCAAGTTCCAGATCCTGCCCACAGACTTCACAGAAGCGAATGGGCTAATGACGCCATCCATGAAGGTGAAGCGGAACCGCGTTTTACAACGCCATGCAGCCGACATCGATGCGCTATACGGCGGACCGGTAGAAAACAAAGAAGCCTGATAGTGGGTGAGGGGGCCGCGGCTCAGCCCTCCGCCCCCTCATACTCACTCTTGATCACTTCGTGGTGACGGATTACTTCATTCACCATGAATGTCAAGAAGGCTTCGGCGAACTCAGGGTCCAGCCCCGCGTCCTCCGCAAGGTTGCGCAAACGCTGAACCTGCTGTGCCTCCCTGCCTGGGTCCGCTGCGGGAAGGCCGCGACGCGCTTTGATGTGCCCGACCCTCTGGGTGCAACGAAAACGCTCCGCCAAAATATGGATCAGCGCCGCGTCGATATTGTCGATTGTGGCGCGTTCCTCTGCCAGTTCAACTGGAATACCCGGTGTGCTCATGTCGGCCCTCTTCGCCCTAGCCCCGTTAGTGGACGTGCCCGCTAGGCAGACAGACTATCCTTAGAACCATATAGGTAAATCTCCGCCTGTCCCTCACCCGTCACCGAGCCCGCGGTCACAACCACCCGCTCCACATCCTTTTGAGACGGGACTTCGTACATCAGGTCACCAAGCGTTTGCTCCATGATGGACGCCAAGCCGCGAGCACCTGACTCCCGCGCCATCGCAAGCGCCGCAATAGCGTCCAAGGCACCGGGCGTGAACTGCAAGTCGACGTCGTCCAGTTCAAACAGATGCTGATACTGCTTCACCAAACAGTTCTTCGGTTCCGTCAAAATCGACACGAAATCAGCCTCAGAGAGCATCTCAGTGGATGTGACAATAGGGAGTCGACCAATGAACTCAGGGATCAAGCCAAACGAGTGGAGATCTTCAGCTGTGACGTGCCTGTACAGGTCCCCAAACTCAGACGCGACCTTCAAGTCTGTTCCAAAGCCAGTGCTGCGCTTCCCCAACCGTGCCTTGACGATTTCATCAATGCCCGAAAATGCCCCAGCCGCGATGAATAGGATGGAAGACGTATCTATTTCCAAGAATTCCTGGTGGGGATGCTTGCGGCCACCCTGCGGCGGAACCGATGCTGTGGTTCCCTCAATGATCTTCAGCAACGCCTGCTGTACACCTTCACCGGACACGTCACGCGTGATTGAGGCGTTTTCCCCTTTTCGACCAATCTTGTCGATCTCATCTATGTAGATGATTCCGCGTTCAGCCTTCTTGATGTCCCCATCCGCGGCTTGGATCAGCTTCAGAAGAATGTTCTCAACATCCTCCCCCACGTATCCTGCTTCGGTAAGAGCCGTTGCATCGACTATCGAGAAAGGGACATCCAGCAGCTTCGCCAATGACCGAGCGAGGTGCGTCTTCCCAGTCCCCGTCGGACCCAGCAAGAGGACATTCGACTTCGTCCCCTCAAGGTCTACAGAGGCTCCGCCGTCACGCGCACGAACACGCTTATAGTGGTTGTAAACGGCAACGGACAGCGCCTTTTTTGAGCGGTGCTGCCCGACAACCCAAGAGTCTAAAAACGCCTTTATCTCCTTGGGCTTTGGCAACGGCAGTACGCGGGGCTTCTCTTCTTCGGGGAGTTCCTCCGCAATAATGTCCGCGCAAAGCTCAACACACTCATTGCAGATGTAAACGCCAGAGCCGCCTATGAGCTTGCGGACCTGCTTCTGAGATTTCCCGCAAAATGCGCACTTCAGCATCTCAGCACTGTCGTGGAATGAAGTCATTCCTTCACCCGCCTCTTCACCGTTTACGCACTTAGCGGCCGCCACCTTGGCGTCTCACTAGCCTATTAGACCCCTCCGACACCAAGGCACGGGGCGCGCCGAAAGGCTACTCAGCCTTCCTACTCTCCAACACGTGGTCAATCAACCCGTATTCTTTCGCTTGAGTCGCGGTCAGAATCTTGTCCCGCTCCACGTCCTTACGAACCTCAGCTTCAGTCCGTCCGCTGTGCTCCGCCAGCGTCCGCTCCATCCACACGCGCATGCGGTCAATCTCATCCGCAACGATCTGAATGTCGGAAGCCTGCCCCTGGACGCCGTCCATTGCAGGCTGGTGGATCAAAATACGAGCGTTAGGAAGCGCCAAACGCTTACCGGGCTGGCCAGCAGCCAACAGAACAGCCGCCGCGGAAGCCGCCTGACCAAGGCAAACAGTCTGAATATGTGGCCGAATGTAGCGCATCGTGTCATAGATTGCGGTCATCGCCGTGAAGGAACCACCGGGGCTATTGATGTACATGGTGATGAGAGAGTCCGTGTCCATCGACTCAAGCACCAAGAGCTGCGCCATCACGTCATCGGCCGAAGCGTCATCCACCTGCACGCCGAGGAACACAATACGATCCTCAAACAACTTCGCGTACGGGTCCTGCCTCTTATATCCGTAAGCAGTGCGCTCCTCAAACGTTGGGAACACGTAGCGGGACTCCGGGCCGGCCGGCGCTATCCCACGCGGCGTTCCAGCCATCTGAGCTGCCATTCCGCTTGGCATCTGGCGTGCGAGGGCGTCAAAATAAGGCTTGCTGGAGGTCATAGCTATGCCCCTTCCGTGTTTCCGTGACGACCGATCGACTGCGGGTGCGTAACGATTTGGTCAACGAACCCGTAGTCCAGAGCTTCCTGAGCCGTGAACCACTTATCACGGTCAAAGTCGCGGTCAATCTGTTCCACCGTTTTGCCGGTGCGATCAGCGATAATCTCCGCCAGTTCCCGCTTCATCTGCAGGATTAAGTCCGCATTGATGCGGATATCCGTTGCGCTACCGCCAGCCCCGCCAGATGGCTGGTGCATGAGCACACGCGTGTGCGGCGTAATAAACCGCTTCCCCTTCGTACCCGCCGTCAGCAGGAACTGACCCATGGACGCCGCAAGACCCATGCCCACGGTCGCCACATCAGGCTTCACATACTGCATGGTGTCGTAGATGGCCATGCCTGCGGTTACGGAACCGCCCGGGCTGTTGATGTAGAGGTATATGTCCTCATCAGGATTCTCTGCGGCCAGCAAGAGAAGCTGGGCGCAAATCGCGTTCGCGCTGTCATCGCGGACTTCACCGCCGAGCCAAATAATCCGCTCCTGGAGCAGCCGCTGGTAGACGTTGTCGCTGAGGCCAAGCCCGCCCTCGTTCGGACCCGCAAATGCGGGAGGTGGCATTGTCATGGGATCTCCGTATCTGGTTTTCCAAAACGGGTCGAGGGCGCACCGCCCCCAACTACTGTCTCCAAACTAGTCGCCATAACGTCCCGTAGTCGCCCTAAACCACGGGTTTTCGCTGTTGGCGCACCAAAAAGTAGGGCCGCTAGGAACCCAAAGCTCCCAGCGGCCCACTCCCCCAGACGTAACGCACAAGGGGTTCAAGTATCAGAGGAAGACCTAGTCCTCTTCGTCTGCGATGTCCTCCACGTCAATCGCGAACGTGCCGTCATCGAGGTCGTCAACAACCTGTGTCGCCATCGCTTCTGCTTCTGCCTCAGCGCGATCCTTGGTGAACGCGGACAAGTCCACATCTTCACCGTTCGCGTCCTTCACAATGGCCTTCGCAAGAACCGAAACCAGAGCCTTCGTCCGCGCGAGCTCAGCGTACATATTCTGAATCTGAGCCTGATCCTGAAGCATCGTGCCTAGGTCCATCCCGAAGTTCTGGGCGGTGTGCATCATGAAGTCGATCAGTTCCTGCTGGTCAACCTGGACGTTGGTTTCTTCCACCAGCGTGTCAAGGAAGATCTGCTGCTTGAGGTCCGCTTCAAGGCGTTCGCGGGCAACCTTCACCGCGTCCTCGTCCGCATCCTCACCTACGCGGTGCGTAACCTCATGGTCGATCACTGCAGCGGGTAGGACAATCTCTGTCTCCGCGATCATCTGGTCAAGCAGCGAATCACGGGCCTGCAGCGCCTGCTGTCCCTTCTTGGACTCACGTACCGTGTTGGCCGTGTCCTCACGCAGCTCCTCTGCCGTGTCGAACTCAGAGACCATCATCGCAAAGTCATCATCGACCTCCGGGAGCTCACGCTCCTTCACCGCGGTTACGGTCACGTCGATCACGGCCGCAGACCCGGCGTATTCCCCACCGGCAGCCTCAGAGGTGAACTGGATAGTGTCGCCCGCGTTGGCACCGCGAAGAGCCTCATCCTGGCCGACCAGCATGGTCCCGGAGCCCAGTTCGTAGGAAATATCCGACAGGGAGTCGATTTCGTTTCCGTCAACCGTCGCGGTCAAATCAATGGTGAGGAAGTCGCCGTCCTCAGCAGGACGGTCTAGGTTCTTCAGCGTCGCAAAGCGGCCACGCAGCTCCTCCAACTCCGCCTCAATATCCGCATCGTCAACCTCAATAACGTCGACCTCTACTTCGCGGCCCTCAAGGTTGGGCAGCTCAAATGCGGGAACGATGTCCATGGTCGCAGTGAAAACCAGCTGACCGCCGGGCGCACCCTCAGTAGCGGGGATCTCCACAACTTCGATCTCTGGCTGAGCCAAGGGGCGCAGTTTGTTTGTGACAATCGCTTCATTCAGCTGATCGGGAACAATCTGGTTCACAACCTGCTCAATGACCGCACCGCGACCAAACCGCTGGTCGATGATGCGCGGGGGAACGTGGCCCTTGCGGAATCCGGGGATGTTCACCTGGCCCGCAATGTCCTTGTAGGCCTCAGCCATAAACGGCTCAAGCTCTGCGTAATCGGTTGTTACGGTTACCTTGGCCTTTGTTGGCTCCAGGGTCTCAACGGTGCTCTTCACGCGCAATACTCCAACGTCTAGTTCGTTTGGGCCTCCGGCCCGTTTCCTTCCCACACCCCCACTCTTGGGGGGTACGGGCAACCGTTCCATGGTACGGCAGGACTAAGTCGCCCACCTATGTTCAGCCGTTCGCTGTGGCGCAGACAACTTAGATGTGGGGGCGAGGGCGGTCGAAGACGCGCTATAGTGTTCTGGTCGCGGTTTGAAACTGCGAACGCGGGTGTAGCTCAATGGTAGAGCCTCTGCCTTCCAAGCAGATGGTGCGAGTTCGATTCTCGTCACCCGCTCCATTTCTCTCCTTCATCTTTTCCCGCTGATCCTTTCTGGCGGGATTGCCGTTTCAGCACTGATGACTCCGCCCTGCTGGTTCCACAACACGGGTCTAGGAGCCCGCTCCCGCCGCGGAGAGCCGTCCCCGGGCCACGACAGACAGTGCCAGCGCGCCGGTGCCTACAATGAGCACATCACCTGAAGGCCCCTTTGAAAGGTCCCCCATGATTGTTGCAGTGCCCGTTACACCCGATGGACTGGTCGACCCGCGTTGGGGGAAAGCAGATCAAGTTGCGATCGCGGATATCGAAGGCGGAAGGGTCACCTCCTGGGAAGTTCACGACACCGGCTGGCACCGCCTCCACAATGAGGGAACGCATGGCTCCCACCATGCACGGGTTGTCCGCTTCCTCATCGACAACAAGGTCGAAGCGGTCGTCATCGATCACGCGGGCACCTCAATGCTCAACACCATGACCAAAATGGGGCTCAAGATAGTGTTGAACGCCCATGGCGAGGCGCGCGGAGCAGCCCTTCTGGCTCTCGGCACGGAATAGCTTTCCTGTTCCCGACGCGGAATAGATCAACTGCGGACGCTGAGTACGTCACAAGCCGCTACACCATGTGTTCCTAAATTGAGGGACGCGTAGTACAGTATTCTCGGTATTTGAATAATAAGCGTCATTGGGAGGTCCCATGGAACTCGGAATCAATCTTGGTGCTGGGCTGAACCTTGCTCAGAGCCTCGACGGTGAACACACGGTTGAAACCCGGGAAGCAGACGTCGTCATTGTCGGCTCCGGCCCTGCCGGATACGCCGCTGCGATCTACACTGCCAGGGCGGCGCTCAAACCGCTGGTGATCACATCATCCATTGAGGTCGGCGGGGAACTCATGAACACAACCGAGGTGGAGAACTACCCCGGTTTCCCCGAAGGAATCATGGGCCCAGACCTAATGGACGCCATGCAGCGCCAGGCGGAGCGGTTTGGTGCGGAGCTTATTTTCGAGGACGTTTCCGCCCTCGAACTGGAAGGGCCACTCAAGAGGGTTACGTTGGCGGACGGAACCTCAATCGATGCTAAAGCCGTCATTTACGCGACTGGCTCGGCATACCGGAAGCTCAACGTACCCGGCGAAGAGAAGCTGTCGGGCCACGGTGTTTCCTGGTGCGCGACATGTGATGGCGCGTTCTTCCGCGATAAGAACGTGGTGGTTGTCGGTGGCGGCGACTCAGCGATTGAGGAAGCAACGTTCCTGACGCGTTTCGCAAAGAAGGTTACAGTCGTCCACCGTCGCGATGCCCTGCGCGCTTCGGCTGCTATGCAAGCACGCGCCTTCGCTGACCCGAAGCTGGACTTCGCTTGGAATAAGACGGTCGCCAGCGTGAACGGCGAAGACCACGTGGAATCAGTGACGCTGAAGGACACGGTTACGGGGGAAGAAACTGAGCTGCTCACGGACGGCGTGTTTGTCGCAATCGGCGCTGATCCGCGCACGCACCTCGTCCACGGACAACTGGACTTGACCGCGGAGGGAACCGTTGCGGTGGAGGGGCGTTCCTCACGCACGAATCTGCCAGGCGTATTTGCGGCCGGTGACGTCATCGACCCGACGTACCGGCAGGCAGCAACCGCCTCAGGATCTGGGGTGGTCGCTGCGCTGGACGCGGAACACTACCTGTTCGACCTCAGCTCAGAAGTGAACTAGGGCGCTCCGCCATGTCCAACACAGTCGTCGTCACGGAGAAGAACTTCGACCAAGAGGTCCTGATGAGTCCCATCCCTGTGCTGGTGGACTTCTGGGCCCCCTGGTGCGGCCCCTGCAAGGCCGTCGCACCGATCCTTGAGCAGATCGCGACGGCGAACGTCGGCAAGATCAAGGTGGCAAAACTCAACACGGATCAACAGCCCTCACTTGCGAACTCCTTCAAAATTCGGTCCATCCCGACCATGAAGGTTTTTGTGAACGGCCGCGTCGACACAACAATCGTTGGCGCGAAACCCCGGGCAACATTGGAACGCAAGCTGCGCAAGTACCTGCGCTAGGGCGGTGCACCCATTAGGGCACCGCAGTGTGGTAATGGGTGCGCGCAAGTGAGGATTTGCGCCCATGTGCACAATCTCCCCCATTTCCGGGTGTACCACGCGTCGGCGATAGCTTTACGCTGTTTATAAGGGCGACGATGATCACGAAAACAACCGCGATATACCCAGGAGGGTATTCTCTAATACTATGACTGATATTTCCGCAGGCAGCTCTAAGACCGCTTCTGCCAAGAAGAAGACCTCTTACAATGCTGCTGTCGTGCTCTTTGTACTTGCATTCATCATTGTGGGTGGGCTGGGTTTCTATGTCGGGCGTGCTACCGCGCCTCAGAGTGCGGCGCCCTCCGCCCAAGCCTCAGAATCTGGGTCAGAAGGCAGTGGCGAACAGACCGATTCCACGGCCGACCAGACGGCAGAAAGTGCAGAGTACGCGCCCTCGCAGACCAGTGAGGAAGCGCTGGAGCTCCTGCGTTCAATCCCGCGCCGCGATGCGGACGACCCACGGGCCATCGGGGATGTCAACGCGCCCGTAGTTATGTCGGAGTTCGCTGATTTCTCCTGCCCTATGTGTACGCGGCACGCCACGGAAGTCCACCCGGAACTGCTGAAACTTGTGGATGCAGGGCTGTTGCGCATTGAATTCCACGACATGGTTATCTTCTCCGACTACGGGTCTAACGTCGCAGCAGCCGGTGGCGTAGCAGCCGCGGAACAAGGAAAGTTCTGGGAGTACTACAACGTAGCCTTCGCGAACGCCGGCGCGGGTGCACACCCGAACTACACGGTCGAATCAGTAACTGACCTGGCCAAAGAGGCCGGCGTCCCGGACCTTGAAGCATTCAAGACACGCGTTGAATCTGAAGAGCTGGCCCAGGAACTGGAAGCCTCAACTGCCAAGAACTACTCCTATGGCATAACCGGCACACCGTTCTTTATGATCAACGATGCCGTCATCTCAGGCGCCTACCCGCTTGACTTCATCCAGAAGACGGTGGAAACCCAGGCTGCACTCGCGTCGGGTGGCAAGTAGGGAGAGCACGTGGCACCCGCACTACTGATCGCGTTCATCGGCGGAGCACTCACCATACTGACTCCGTGTGGCCCAATGTTGCTACCCAGCTTTTTCGCATGGAGCTTCTCGTCCCCGACCGCCATGGCGCGCAGAACGGGCCAGTTCACGGTGGGCTTACTTCTGGGTGCGGTACCGATGGGAATCGTCGTTGGCGGCCTTGGAATCTGGCTACGCGGCTCCATCGGTACACTCACGACCGTCGCCGCCATCTTGATTATCGGTTTCGCGGTCCTGCAGTTCTTCGACATCACAATCCGTTTTCCCGCGCGCAAAGCGAAAGTGGGGCCGGTAGGGGCACAGGCATCGCCGGGGCTCACAACGCAGATGTCGGGCACCAACCTTACGGCGGGTTCCGATGGTTCTTCGACGCAACTCTCCGCGCCCCAGGGACGCGGGTCATCAAGCGCAATAGGTGTCGTGGTCTTAGGTTTCTCCTATTCCTTGGCCGCGATCGGGTGCTCCGGCCCAATATTGGGTGCAGTGCTTTCATTCAGCACTGTGTTCTCCTCAACGGGGATCGCATCGGGGATCCTCTCCATGGCGTTCTACGCACTGGGCATGGCTTTCCCCGTTGTGCTGCTGGCCTTTCTCTGGGACAGGTTCAACCTGGGCCAAGCAAAATGGCTCAAGCCCCGCCCCGCCAAAGTGCTGGGACGGTGGACGACCCGCGGCAATGTCATCTCCGGGTTGATCATGGGCGCGCTTGGTATTTTCCTTCTCATCTTCGGCCGCGCGGCCACCATGCCCGCAGCGCTCTCTGTGAACCAGCAAATCGACTTGGAAAAGCGCATTATTGACTGGTCCAATACCATTCACTGGGGTGTGGTCAGTGGCGTGATTGCGGGCATTCTTTCCGCCGCGATCCTAGTAAGTGCAGGGTTGCGCATGCTCAATGGCCCTGTGGACGATGAGGAAGCCAGCGCGGACGCAGCAGTATTTGCGGCGGAAGATGAAGCAGACGGCTTCGATCTGCAGTCGGACGACGGATTCGACGACGACGCGGACGCCGACGACAGCGCGTACTACCAGGGCGACAGCCCCACGTCCTCGTCGTAAAACAGCGCAGGTGCCGCTATCTCTCCCTTGGAACCACAGTCGTCGTATTGTCCCCCTTATCGGGAACTCCCGCGATCTCCGCTGCCGGAGAATCAGCCATGATAGCCAGCATTCGCGCGTACCGATCCGCGATTACCTCTTGGGACAGGGCCGGCTCCCCCTGCGCGACGCCACCGATCAGCGGACGCACAATATGGCCCGAGGGCGCATCCGTCGTAACCGCCATCCACTCAACGCCGGTCAGGTGGGCGGGCTGCCCCTCTTCCTTAACGCCCTCGAAAAACGCCATCATTCCCGTTGCGGACTCCACGGAACCGGTGGTATCCACCGACTGGTTTGAGATAAAGTTTCCCAAACTGTACGCGACCCACATTCCGCGCCCATCGGGGCCGCCTTCAAGGAAATCAATCGTCCGCGGCACGTGCGAGTGGTGGGAAATCACCGCGTCGACCAGCCCGGAAGCCGCCAGTTCCTGCGCCATCTCAATCTGCTGATCCTCAACGGAAGTGACGTACTCAATCTCGCAGCAGTGCAGCGTGGCGAGGACGATATCGGCACCAGCCTCACGCGCAGCCCGCGCCTGCGATTCAATCCGCTCAACGTCGATCAGGTTTATGGCCCACGGGGCATCTTCGGGAATGGGAAGCCCGTTCGTGTTGTGCGCGGCGGCGACGTGGGCGACAAGGACTTCTTGACCATCGCCCTCGACCCGATAGTACTGTGGCGCGTCCGACTCAACTTGCGAGCGGGCAGTGCCCACCGCTCCCATGCCCGCTTCCTCTAGGAAGTCCAGCGTGTTGAAAACTCCCTGGAGTCCCTGGTCCAAGGAGTGGTTCGAGGACGTTGAACACCCCGTCCACCCCGACGCCGCCATGGAGTCTGCCAACGCGCGTGGCGTCCCGAAAATCGGGAACCCCGACGGCGTCTGCTCATGCGGAATCATCGCGGTTTCCATGTTGCAAAGCGCAATGTCAGAACCCCTCAGGTACGGTTCCACCAATGTCATGCGAGTGGAGAAATCCCAGGTCTGCCCATTCCATGCAGAGTCAGCGACGGGCATGTGGATCAGCATGTCCCCTCCCGCAGATATCGTGAAGTGCAGAGGCTCCTGAGGCTCTGGTTCGGGTTCGCTCTGCGGGGCAACAGACGACTGCGTTTCGGTTGTTGCAACCACCGTGTCGGCGCCAGACTGCTGCGCAAATATACCTAGGGACTCCCACGGTTTTGCTAAAGCGAGTGCCGCAATCAAGGCAATCAGCACAACACCGATTGCGATGAGTATTGCTCTGGGCGCAGATGAGCGCCCTTCTACGGGCGCGGCATGGCGGGGAACTCTTGACATCACCCATGAAGAATAACAGCGACTTTGCGGTTGAATCGGCAGTTTGAATCAGAGCGCATGATCTCACTTAGCCGAGAATGCTGCGAAGGCGCGTGCCAACATTTGGTCGTAGGCCCCTGTACGAGGGCGGAAGGAGAAATGGGCAGGTGGGGCGAGGGATACTTGTCCCATGGGTTTCGAATGGGTTTCATGGTCGGGTTTGACGCTGGGCGTGGGGATAGCCGTCGCCATTGAGTTCGGGTTGTTTCTTGCACTGAAAGTGACGGGGGCGCTGCTGCGGCGTCGCTACCCCCAGTTGGTGAAGGACTACTCCGGTGCTGGGAGACAGTTCCTTATGGTTGCGGCACTATCGCTGCTACGCGGCGTGGTTGCGGGAACCTGGCCACATGAAGGCTCAAAGGCAATGTTGGAGGAAATCCTCCTCCTCGCGATCATTGCGTCTATCGCGTGGCTACTTGCGGTGTTGGCGTCGCTGACGATCAACAGGGTCCGGGATAGACACCCGATCGATGGAGACGACGACCAGGTGACCCGGCGCCTCCAGACCCAGCTATCCCTCATCCGTGGGTTTGTGGTGGCTGCGATATGGCTTGTCGCAGCCGGCCTAGGCTTTTCGACAATCCCGGGTGCAGAACGCGTGGGGACCAGCATCTTGGCCTCAGCAGGCATCGCTTCCGTCATTGCTGGTATCGCTGCGCAGTCACTTTTGGGGAACGTGTTCGCTGGGCTGCAACTGGCGTTCAATGGCTCCGTGAGGGTGAACGATTTGGTCGTGGCGAATGGGCAAAGTGGCCGCGTGGAGGAGGTAACCCTCGCGACGGTCATCATGCGGCTTTGGGATGGGCGCAAGTTGGTCCTGCCGTCCACGTACTTCACGACTACGCCATTTGAAAACTGGACGCATGGTTCAGCGGACCTCATGGGTGTTGTTCACCTGGACGTGGACTGGCGGGTGCAGCCGAAGGCGATGCGTGCGGAACTGGACCGCCTCCTCTCTGGAAACGAACTGTGGGACAGGCGATCCAGTGGTCTGATTGTCGAGGACGCAACTGGCGGAATGGTCCGCGTGCGGGCTCTGATGAGCGCCGCCGACTCCGATTCTCTCTTCAGTTTGCGCGCGCAGGTCCGTGAGTCGCTGGTTCAGTGGGTTGCTGAACAGGCACAGGAGGCTCTGCCCGCGCGTCGCCAAATAGTGGAGACTGACGCTAGACCGTAAGCCGTCCTCGGAATTCGTCCTCGAACTTAACTGGTGTCTCGCGTAATATGGGCGAGCGTGGAAGACGATAAAACCGGCTTTGACCGCGAAAAATATGTGCACCTGCAAACCCAACATATTGAGGAGCGCCGCAATCAGTTCGGCGGCAAACTCTATCTGGAGTTCGGCGGGAAACTCTTCGATGACATGCATGCATCTAGGGTTCTGCCCGGTTTCCTGCCCGACAACAAAATCTTGATGTTGGAGCAGATCCGCGACGATGCGGAAGTGGTCGTCGTGGTCTCCGCGAAGGACATCGCGGGGAACAAGGTCAGAGGGGATCTGGGTATTCCATACGACGCGGACGTTTTGCGCCTGATCGATGAGTTCCGTTCGTACGGCCTGCTTGTGAACTCCGTCGTTATCACTCAAATGACCGAAGATGACGCCGGCGCAAAGGAGTTCCAGCGCAGGCTTGAACATCTTGGGCTGAAGGTTTACCGCCACTACGTGATTGCCGGCTACCCGCACGACGTGCCCCATATTATTAGCGAGGGCGGATACGGGAAGAACGAGTACATTGAGACCAGCCGTGATCTGGTAATCGTTACTGCCCCGGGCCCCGGCAGCGGGAAGATGGCCACGTGCCTATCCCAGATCTACCACGACAGCCTGCGAGGGCTGTCATCCGGGTACGCCAAGTTTGAGACTTTCCCTATCTGGAACCTGCCCCTAGATCATCCGGTCAACATCGCCTATGAGGCGGCGACTGCAGACCTTGACGACGTGAACATGATCGATCCGTACCACTTGGCGGCTCATGGGGAGCAGGCGGTCAACTACAACCGCGACGTGGAGATCTTCCCCGTGCTGAACACCCTCCTTGGCCGTATTGCGGGCTCCTCCCCGTACAAGTCCCCCACCGACATGGGAGTGAATATGGTGGGGTTCTGTATCAGTGATGATGAGCGTTGCAGGGAGGCATCAAAGCAGGAGGTCATCCGAAGATACTTCAAGGCGCGCGCGTCAGAGGTAGCCAACCAGCAGGATCCCGTTGTCTCTGACCGCATTGCCCTGTTGATGAGCCAGTTGGGAATCTCTGTTCACGACAGAGCAGTTGTGGATCCTGCGCGGCAGTTGGCGGAGATCACAGGCGCGCCCAGCGCTGCAATGCAGTTACCCGACGGACGCGTGGTGGTTGGTAAGACGTCCGCTTTGCTCGGTTCGTCATCAGCAGTCCTGCTGAATGCACTCAAACGATTAGCGGGAATAGACAAAGAAGTGGACCTCTTGGACGCCGCTACGATCCGCCCGATCCAAGATCTAAAGACAGTGCACCTGGGTAGCCAGAATCCGCGCCTCCACACGGACGAGGTTCTGATTGCCCTTGCCGTAGCTGCCACAAGCGACCCCAACGCCAAACTGGCTATGGATCAACTGTCGCACCTGCAGGGATTGGACGTGCACACTTCGGTGATCCTTGGCCCTGTCGACGAGGGAATCTTCCGCAGCCTTGGCGTGCAGGTCACCAGTGAGCCGGTGTATCAGTCGAAGCGACTCTACAGAAAGGCGTAGCCATACTGTGAGTCGGTAGCGCTCCGCGACACCCAACGATCAAACATGAAATGGCGGGACACCGAATAACCGATGTCCCGCCATTTCACATGGTCGGGGCGACAGGATTTGAACCTGCGACCCCCTGTTCCCAAAACAGGTGCGCTACCAAGCTGCGCCACGCCCCGAACCGGACATTCGGCGTTAGCCGAACTCCGTTGCCACCGCACCGCGAGTAGAAACTACTGGAACTAACTCCAGCAAGCCCCACCTGCAAGTGAAGTCGCCTGACCCATCATAGACGCACAACCGCCGCGCACGCCCCCTATCTCAAGCGCCGTCGGTCACACCTCAATGTCGACGCATGCGCGCGCCGACACAACTAGGCGAATCTCCCGAACGACGTCCTGGTGCAAAGGGTGAACTGCATACGCATCCAGATCAGCCTGATTCTGGAAGTCTGCGACAAGCCCGAAATCCCAGTTACCGTCGGCGTCAACACAGTTTGCGCCGGCGTTGAGCGCTACGATTCCGGGGACCTGCCCGACGAGGGCGTTTAGGCGTTCAGAAAGCCTCCGCGCCTCATCGGCAGCCAATTGTCCATCCCCAAGTGCATCCTCAGAGATCTTCCACATAACTACGTGACGAATCAAGGATCTCCCCTCACCGCTACTACTCACCCTCAGGCAAGAGCGCCAAAAGTTCCTTCGCCGCCGCCTCAATCGCGCCGTGGTGGAACTGCGCCGCACGCTCCTCCGCCGCGATCAAACCGGAACGATAAACATTCTGGTAGTCACCGTATGGGAAGCTGTACGCGCTCTTGTCCTCACGCGAAGCGCCCGGCTTTACCCCCAGGTGCCACTTGCCAAACGCCTCCATGCCCTCACGGTGAATGAACTCATTCTGTTCTTCCGTGCCCGGGTTGATTTCATCCCAGTCACCGTGCTGGTCAAGTACGTAGCGACCTTCGCCGATCAGCCAACGCGCGTACTCAACGGCCTCTTGGTTTACCTCAATGCTCATATGTCTCTCCTTCACCAAAACTCCGACTATTACTCAAGTTCCACTGTGCGCGCTCCACTTGCACCGCGTCCCTTGAGACCATCACTGGCAAGTCTAAAACGTGTACACGCTCTTCGCCGCACATACGTCACATATAGGCCCATAGCCCAGCCAGACGTACAGCCAATCAGGCGCTTCGTTTCGCTTGTTTTCCCGCATGATCAGAATCAGATCCGGGAAGCGCGACGACAGCCATCATGATCCCCGCGACGACGAATAGAACCGCGCTTATCCCCCAGATCGTCATGTATCCCCCCAGGGCCGTGATCCGGTGTTCATCCCGGAAAGCAACCAAGACTTGGCGGAAGACTGCGCCACCAACAGCGCCGCCCATCGCAAGAAGCGCAGAGTAAATGCCGTTCGCAATACCGGTGCGCCCCTCCGGCGCCGCATGGGAAACCAACGCGGGGAGCGTTCCAACTAGGACTCCCATACCGAATCCCGTAAGTGAACCGGACACCCAGAAGGCCAGCATGGAATGTGCCAAAGGCACCAGCATCAGCTGGCCCAGCACCCCCGCACCGCACGCTGCCACCAGGGTCCTTCTCATGCCGAACTTGGCGGCAATGAAGGAGGACAAGAACCCTCCCGCCGTCGCAAATATCAACAGAACAGCAATCAACGCGGCCAAGAGAGTGGACGATGCACCGAACCCGTAACTGTAGATCTCAGGATCGCGACTTACGAAGTC
>CAYFOT010000022.1:0-2201 GCA_964344825.1 uncultured Actinomyces sp. | reverse complement strand
CCCAGCCAGTCAATACGCCCCGCTGACAGGTCAATATCTTTCGGAAGCCGGAAGAATACCGCATACGCGGACACCCCAACCATGACAGATGGGATCAGCAGCATCACGGGCAAACTGGTCAGCACCGCTTCCGCCACACCTGCCGCCACGGTCCCAACCACGATGCCAGCCATAAGCGATGCCGACAGAATACTGATCGACCGCGTCGCCGATCCGCCAGCAGTCCGCACATAAATAATCGCAATGGCCAAAGGCAGCCACACACCCAGCGGGCCGATGAATACCCGCCCCAGCAGCACCAGCGGATAGGACGGGACGAGGGCGATAATCAGCGTCCCCACCAGCACCGAAGTTATGGCCAACCTCAGGATCTTCCGTGCCCCGAAAACGTCCCCCATTCGCGACATCAAAGGCACCATGACCGCAGCGGCCATTGCCTGCGCAGTCTGGAACCAGTTCATCGCTTCGCCGGATACCCCGACATGCCGCGCCAAGTCAGGAAGTAGAGGCGTGTAGAAGCCCTGGACGAAACCACTGGTGACTTCCACGATCACAAGGAACACCAAAACCGCCCCCACGCCTGCTTCGTGCGTGACGGGAACACTGCCCCTACCTAGGGAGCCGTTTTTTCTAGAGCCAACCATCTTCTCAGTCTAGTGGCGCTGATCATAGGTCGCTGACTGAACGCCCTCGAACGAAAGCCACCCAGAATGCCCCGACAGCGCAGAAGAATGCCAAACCGAAACCGACCGTCGTGTCGGACAAGAAGTGGGCTCCCACCACGATCCGCGACAATGCCACGGCACCCACCCACAGCACTCCTAGGGTGAGTATGAGCGGAACGGCGACTCTTGCCCGCTCGCTCAACACTCCCAAGGTCGCAAAAGAAAATGCAACGGCCGCATTGCCTGTGTGCGCGGATGGGAAGGACTTGAAATCATCGTAAGGCACGCCCGCCTGCAGGAAATGGTCAACTCCCCGATATCCGACCGACCACCACGGCTCAAACACAACGCCAATGTCCTCAACCACCAGACGCATTCGGGGCCGCAGCCACACGAGCTTCACGACGAAGATCAAGAGCGACTGCATGATGACCACGGCAAGGAGGACGAGGGCGACTTTGAGAAGTACGTCCGCCTGCCCGCCACGCCCCGCCCAGTACGCAACACCCACGCCCACACCAGCAACGAGGAGCCCAACACCAATCCATGCCGGCAACGGGAGAGGACGCGAGCCCGGTGCGGCGTCCCAGTAGTGCGGGGCAACCAGCGTGCAGAGGACGGCGGAGGCGGTCACCAGCAAGCCGCCAACGCCCACAATGGCCCTGCGCGCGGCGTCGCTGCGTGTCGGTGGCCCCGCCCTCGAATACATGACCAGTAGCGCACCCGCGACCGCTATTGCGAGGGCGGTGGGGAACCAGCCGAACGTCGCACCTAGGCGCCCAAAGAGACTGGTTTCGTCAAGCAACGCCTCAGAAATGGCGAGGTCCAGAAATGAGCCCGTTAGCATCAGCGCCCCGATGGCCCCGACAAACAGCCAGACCGCGGGCGCTCGAAAAACCGCCAACGAGGGCGTCACGCGCTCCACTGGGTCCACCATGATCCGCCCTCACTTCGTGTCGTCTTGGGGTCCGGCCCAGCAGTCACGCTGACCGCCAGCCCGGTTACCTAGGGTCGAGGTCAGTTCTTCCCGCCCTCGCCCCCCAGTTTCTCAGTCAGTCTATTGATGCGCTTGGTCGCGGCGGCGATTTCCTCTGGGTCACCCGCGAACTCAATCCGTCGTAGCGCGGTCATGAGCCCATGCTTGGCATGGCGCAGAGCGTCAGCGCCGTGCAAATCGTCCTCGTCCCGAACCCACAGCGCGGCCGCAGCCCGCTCATTCTCCTTCAGATACGCACGCCCGTCGTCCGTCAGCGCGTACTCATTGCGTCCGGAGCCTTCCGGGGCGAGGGCGATCAGCCCTTCGTCAACCAACTGCGCCAATGTGGGGTAGACCGAGCCCGGGCTGGTTCGCCAAACGCCGTCCGTCTTTTCCTGGATGCGCTTGATTAGGGCGTATCCGTTCGCTTGCTCTTCGCCCAACAGCGCAAGCAGAGCCAGCCGGACGTCACCGCGACGCGCTCTTCCACCGCGCCGAGGTCCGCGGTGAGGATGGTCGCTAGGGCCTCCGTGGCCCCCGCGGCCTTCCCCACCGCGACG
>CAYFOT010000021.1:0-26937 GCA_964344825.1 uncultured Actinomyces sp. | reverse complement strand
TCGGAGAGGAATCCGCTAACTAGCCGTAGCGCCGTTACCGAAAGCAAACACCAGCCACAGCTCCTTTCGCGGGACGCGATACGCGTTCTCTGTGAGGCTGTGACTGGTGTTTGCTTTAGGTGCTGACTGGACCGGGCTTGGTTTGAAATCGAGCGGTTCGAGGTCGGGTTGACCATGAACTACAGATATCGTTCGGCACATGTGGTTCACGCGGCCTGCGCATGGTTGCATGCAACCTGTATCTGCGTCGCGACAGAAAACGTCAATGTGTGCAGAAACCAGTCGATATGCGCACCCATTTCGACTGGTTTCTTAACACTTCGACAGGTTCTCAGGCCGCAACGACATCGGACGCATCTGCAACCCGATCGGATCGCAGGGACAACCCGATGACAGGGACACTGGTACCCCTAGCAGCTGACACCGCGCCAACCCACCGCGTCAACCCACCCCGCTCCCAAGAACCACGGCTAAACAGGACGGCAGTCGACTCCCACAACCTGCATTGACCGACATATCCCAGACAGGCCCGCGTCAGAGCGGTGCCAGAGCGGGGCCCTGACATACCAGGGCTGCGACCATGAAGCGGCTGGTTAAACGGCTGATGGGGCAGGTCCGGAATCCCGGAACCTACCCCACCTTTAGTCTCTTCTAACAACAGCCGATACTACGTCGGACTGAAGCAGACTGATACTGCGCTGCGACCCTAGAACGAAGCCTTAGGGAATGCACTGCGACCCGCGTACACGGAATCCTGGCCCAACTCCTGCTCAATCTTCAGGAGGCGGTTGTACTTCTCAACACGCTCACTACGTGCCGGTGCACCCGTCTTGATCTGACCGGAGTTGGTTGCAACTGCGAGGTCAGCAATGGTGGTGTCACCAGTCTCACCACTGCGGTGGGAAGTCATGGTGCGGTAGCCGTTGCGGTGAGCCTCTTCGATGGCCTCCAGTGTCTCAGTGAGGGTGCCGATCTGGTTGACCTTCACGAGGAGAGCGTTAGCCGCGCCCATCTCAATGCCCTTGGCGAGGCGAGAGGGGTTGGTCACGAACAGGTCGTCACCAACGATCTGCACCTTGTCACCGATTTCGTCTGTGAGCTGCTTCCATGAGTCCCACTCATCCTCCGACAACGGGTCCTCAATGGAGACCAGCGGGTAGTCGGCAACGAGCTTCTCATAGTACTCAACCATGTACTCAGTTGAACGCGGCTCACCTTCGAATACGTAAGCACCATCCTTGAAGAACTCTGTCGCGGCAACGTCCAGAGCCAACGCGACATCTGCACCAGGCTTGTAGCCTGCGCGTTCAATGGCCTCAACGATCAGGTCAAGTGCCGCCGCGTTGGAATCAAGGTTGGGAGCAAAGCCGCCCTCATCACCAAGACCAGTGGAAAGTCCACGCTCCTTCAGCACGCTCTTCAGCGTGTGGTACACCTCAGCACCCATACGCAGTGCTTCACGGAAGGTGGGGGCTCCGACAGGAGCAATCATGAACTCCTGGATGTCGACGTTGGAGTCAGCGTGTGAACCACCATTGAGGATGTTCATCATCGGAACAGGCAGAACGTGAGCGTTCGGGCCGCCCAGGTATGCGTACAGCGGCAGCTCTGCGGACTGCGCCGCGGCCTTCGCAACCGCAAGGGAAACACCAAGGATCGCGTTCGCACCGATCTTGGCCTTATTCGGGGTTCCGTCGATCTCCATCATCACGCGGTCAATTTCGCGCTGGTCGCGCGCATCCAGACCGATGATCTCCGGCGCGATTACCTCTGCTACAGCGTCTACGGCATCCTGGACGCCCTTGCCCTGGTAGCGGTTCTCATCACCGTCGCGACGTTCGTGCGCTTCGAATGCACCTGTGGATGCACCGGACGGAACGCCAGCGGTCCCTTCAGCACCATCTTCCAGGTAGACGGAAACTTCGATGGTTGGGTTGCCACGGGAGTCAAGAATCTCCCGTGCCTCAATATCTTCGATCATTGCCACGGTGTATCTCCTTTTTACTGTGGGTTTCGGCTAGGTCTGTGCGTAGTTGGGTTACCCAACAGCATCGGTCATGGGAACAATTGCATCGCCAAGGCCTCCCGCGGGCGTCAGCATGCCATCGGCGTAGCTGCCATACCTAGGGTTGACGACAACTGTTGAGCTGGTGATGAAATCTTCCATCACAGCAATAGTTTCTTGGGGGACTTCCCCACCCTGAACCATGTTTAGTAGCAGCCCATCACGGAAAATATCCCTGACAGGGCGTGACAGCTGTTCAGCCGTCAAAGTCGTATCTGCGTCCGTCAGGGCCGCATCCAAGGTTGCGATGACGTCTTCATCGGAGAAGTCAACCCCAGCAGCCTCCGCTGACTGCAGGCGCAAATCCACCATTACCAAGTAGTTCACCATCTCATCCCGGGCAACTTCTGAGCCGGAGATAGCAGCGAACTCCTGTATGGTCTGCGTCAACGCAGATTCCGTATAGGTCTCACCGTTCACTACGAACGCTGCGCCGGGGTTCGCAGAGGTCCCGCACGCCGAGAGCCCTAAAGCAACCGTTGCACCGATCGCAATACCCGCAAACGCCTTGCCAATGGATCGCATCTTGTAGGCCAAAGACACTTCGCCCCCTTCGTGGAAAGTCCGTTTCTTAGTGTACTTCATGATCGACGTCCCACTTGGGCCTCCGTGTGGAAAGGTGCCAACATAAGCCTGTCAGCGAACAACTCCACACTCACCTCGCGGGGATTATCGGCGCGGTAAGAACCTTCAGAAGAGCAGACACCCAATCCAGAAGGTCCTCATCCGTCGGAGAGTCATCAACCGCCATCGAAGGCTTGGAAATAGGCACCAGAATCTGACGCACCGCCGGCTTTATCACCGTGCCCGGATACAGCCTCTGCAGCCGAAGAGCCTTCGATTCCGGCAGCGCCACCGGCCCTATCCGAAGGAACCGTCCCTGCGTGATCACCTCTGTGATTCCAAGCGCCCTCAGCTTTTCCCGCAAGCGCGCAACTGCAATCATCAGGTCAACCTCACGTGGAATCGGGCCGAAGCGATCCGTGAGCTCCTCACGAAGCTCCTTCTCCGCCTCATCGCTCCCAACCGCGGCAATTCGCGCATAGGTCTCAAGCCGCAGCCGATCCCCTGGCACGTACGACTCCGGCAGGTGCGCGTCCACAGCCAGCTCCACGCGCACGTCGCTGGAGTCCTGGGTGGTCTCCCCTTTCAGCGCCGAAACAGCCTCAGAAACCATACGCACGTATAGGTCGAACCCAACGCCCTCGATATGCCCTGACTGCGCACCACCAAGTAGGTTGCCCGCGCCGCGGATCTCCAAGTCTTTCTGCGCTATAGCAAGTCCCGATCCCAAATCCGACTTAGCAGCGATGGTCCGCAGTCGTTCGAGGGCGGTCTCCGACAGCGCCTTGTCCGTGTTGTAGAGGAAGTAGGCGTACGCGCGGTCCCGCCCTCGCCCCACACGTCCACGGAGCTGGTGCAGTTGCGACAGTCCGAACGTGTCCGCTCTGTCCACGATCAGCGTGTTCGCGTTGGAGATGTCCAGTCCGGTTTCCACGATGGTCGTGGATACGAGGACGTCGAACTCATGATTCCAGAAGTCCACGATCACGCGTTCCAGTTCAGCTTCGGAGAGCTTCCCATGCGCAACTCGTATCCGCGCCTCCGGCACCAGCTCCTGCAACTGGTTGGCCACGCGATTGATGGAGTCGACACGGTTGTGGACGAAGAACACTTGGCCATCACGCAAAAGTTCGCGCCGGATCGCGGCCGCGACCTGCGCCGAAGAGTAGGCCCCCACGAAAGTGAGAACCGGCTGGCGCTCTTCCGGTGGAGTCTGCAACACGGACATTTCCCGGATTCCCGACACTGCCATTTCCAGTGTCCTTGGGATAGGGGTTGCCGACATTGCTAGGACGTCCACGTTCGTCCGAAGGGCCTTCAACGTCTCCTTGTGCTCTACGCCGAAGCGTTGCTCCTCATCTATGACGACCAGCCCTAAGTCCTTGAACTGGACGGATCCCGTGAGCAGTGTGTGGGTGCCAATGATCAGATCGACCTTGCCGTCACGGAGATCGTTCTTGATTTTCTCTGCGTCAGACTTGGACGTGAACCTAGAGAGCTGCTCCACACGCACCGGGAACCCCGCGTATCGCTCCGCGAACGTGTCATAGTGCTGCTGTGCCAGCAGGGTGGTCGGCACCAGGATTGCCACCTGTTTCCCATCCTGAATGGCCTTGAAAGCAGCCCGCACCGCGACTTCTGTTTTCCCGTACCCAACATCTCCGGTTAGAAGCCGGTCCATGGGGATGGTCTTCTCCATGTCCGCCTTGACCTCATCGATAGTGGCCAACTGGTCGGGTGTCTCCGTGTATTCAAAGGCATCTTCCAGCTCACGTTGCCATGGCGTGTCCGGAGGGAACGCGTGCCCTTCGGTTTTGGCGCGTTCGGCGTAGAGGCGAACCAGCTCCGCCGCGATCTCCATGACCGCCTTGCGCGCCTTCGCCTTCGTCTTGGCCCAATCTGCCCCACCCATTTTGGAGAGTTTTGGCGTGTCGGAGCCCGTGTACGCCGAAATCTGGTCAAGGGAGGACGTCGGCACGTACAGCACGTCCCCACTCTGTCCCCTGCGCGATGCCTGATACTCAACTACCAGGTAGTCCTTTTGGACCTTGTCCTCCCCCTTACCGGTGGAGCGGGTCTCTATGCCCAAGAATTTCCCAATCCCGTGCTGCGTATGGACGACATAGTCCCCCACTCTCAGCGTCAGTGGATCAATGCCCTTTCGTCGTTTCGCCGGGAGCTTGCGCATGTCACGCGTGTTTGACCCCGCGCGACCGGTCAAGTCACCTTCAGTTACCAGCGCCAACTTCTCACTGTGCATGACGAAGCCCGCATTCGAGGGCGCCGGCAGCACTTCCACAACGCCACTGGGATCCTTGAGGCTCACGTCCTCAACTAACCGCGAAACCACGTCGTATTCCCGCAGCACCTCAGCGATTCTGCGCCCGGCACCCGCCGCAGGAGCCGTGACCAGCAGGCGCCACCCGTCGGCCGCCAGCTGAGACAAATCCTTGGTCGCTTGGTCGAACCTGCCGCGGTAAGGGTTTACCTCCCGCGCACCCACGCGCGCTAACCGGTCATTAACGACGATGGGAAGCACCGTGGAACCGGATGGCGAGGCAGCCGGGGACTCCGTCGCGCCCTCGCCCTCGCCCTGCCCCTCACCCACCAGTGCGGCCGCCAACTCCGGTGTGGGGAGCGCCGTGAACTCCCACCACGCCCGGCCGCTACCCTTCCCCCAGATCTCCTCAAATGGAATGAACGAGGCCAAATGGGCCATCACCGGAATTGTTCCTCCGGCAGCCGCGGCACCCCACGCCGCGTTCAGGAACTCCTCCGCAGTCTGCAACAGGTCCGCTCCGCGCGCACGTGTCCTCTCCGGATCGTCAAGCACAAACAGACTGTCGTCAGGTAGCAGCCCGATGAGCTGCTCCATTCCGTCCACCAGCGAAGGCGCAAGCGACTCCAGCCCGGGCGCGTAGATGCCCTCCGACGCCAATTCCAGCAGTTCCGCGGCCCCGGGCAGCACGTTTTGTTGGGCGAGGGCGCGCCTGCGCACCTCTGGTGTCAGCAGCAGCTCACGCGCGGGTGGCGCCCAAAGTCCATCCGGTGCGGCCCCCACGGTCCGCTGGTCCGAAAGGTTGAAACGACGGATCTCATCGACCTCGTCCCCCCACAGTTCGATGCGCACCGGATGCACACTGGTTGGGACAAACACGTCAACGATAGAGCCACGGACCGCAACCTGCCCGCGCGTCTCCACCATGTCAACGGCCTCATAGCCAAGCGCAACCAGGTCACGCTGAAGCTCCTGCGGATCCACCATGTCGCCCTCACGAACCCACACCGGCGCGATGTCGCCGATCCCTTTTATGAGGGGCTGCATGAGCGTGCGGACGGGGACGACGAGGACGGATATGGGCCCCGCTCCCTCCACCCCCTTTTCGGGGTGCGCCAAGCGGCGAAGGACCGTCGCGCGTTGGGCCATGGTATCGACCTGCGGCGACAGCCTCTCATGGGGAAGCGTCTCCCACGAAGGAAGGACCGCGACGTCCTTGGTCCAAGCCCGCGCCGCCTGCGCGAACTTGTTTGCCGCGCGACCAGACGGCGTAATGACCACGACGGGAGACGTCAGTCCCTTTTTCCGACGCTGCTGCGCCGCCAACGTGACCGCAGCGGGCCGGAGCCCTTCCGGGATCACCAGCACGCCGGGTCCCGGCGTGGCCATGGTTGGAACTGTCGCGCGAAGCGCCTCGTCGTTGCCGACGATCTTTAACAATGCTGAAAGTTGCATACCTGTCCCCGGGCGCCCCGCCCTATTCGATAAATCTAGCCTGCTGAGTGGAGATCCTGTTGAGCAACCGTGAAACCCTCTGTGACGACGCTTTCTACCACGTCGCCCGCCTTGGCTTCCGTGACTGCCCACTCCTCCCGATCAGCCTTGGGGATCTTCGCCAGTACGAAATCGGCAGCGTCCATTCGCCCAATGGGACGACCCACCCCGATGCGTAAACGTGCATAGTCCCGGGTTCCCAAGGAAGCGCTGATGGACCGAAGTCCGTTATGCCCGCCCTCGCCCCTACCCACCTTGAGGCGGAGCGTATGTGGCGCCAAGTCCAAGTCGTCGTGCACAACCAAAATCCGGGCTGGCTTGATGTTCAGTTTCTTCGCGAAAAGTGCAACCGGAGGGCCCGTAACGTTCATGTACGTGGTCGAATACGCCAGGTAGACACGCCCCTGTCCGGCCCCCGGACCAAGGAAAGCGTCAGCCACCATCAGGCCACTTTTGTCTTTGCGGAAATTTTGGGCGAGGGCGGAAGCCAACCGCTCAACCGTCTCCCTGCCCACGTTATGGCGCGTCCCCTGATATCGCGGACCCGGGTTCCCAAGCCCCACGACCAACCACGGACTTGTCTGTGTCACGCCACCCTCAGCTTCCTATACTCTCTGGGACCTTCTTGGCCCCGAACCTGATTCTACCGGCATCCGAGCGGACCCCCACAGGGTAGACTCTGGAAGACCCAGACCGTCCTGCTGGTGTGGGAGCCGTGCGTTAGACAGTTTTGAGGTTCGATGTTCTTACCAGCTCGTGACGACACTCAGGATTGGTTGGGGGTAGTCGTTGCCGTTCCTGAACCATGGGTGTCGCAAATAACTGAGGCACGCTTGGCGCTTGGGGATCCCGCCGCGGCGAACGTGCCAGCACACGTCACCATCATGCCGCCCCTGGCTGTACCCCAGGATGACCGGGAGGTCGTGTTCGACCACCTTCGGAAGGTCGCCAAGCGGCATAACCCCTTCAAGATCACGGTACGCGGATCTGGTTCCTTCCTACCTGTGAGCCCCGTCGTTTTCTTGAACGTGGTCGGTGGCGCACGCGAATGCGCTGACCTTGCGGATGATGTTCGCTCCGGTCCCCTGGAATACAACCTGCGGTTCCCGTATCACGCTCACATCACCTTGGCTCAGGGGGTTTCGGAGCCACGCCTGGACGCCGCGTTGAAGTTGGGTGAAGGGTTTGAGGCGTCGTGGGTCGTTCCCGGATTCCGACTGGACAAATTGGAGGCTGACGGGTCGTACACGTCGGTGGCCCTGTTTGATTTTTCGCTATGAGACAAGACGTAGACAGCACACAAACCGCGGCCGAAGACGCCGTTGCACCCGCGGACGTTCAAGAAGACGCCTACCTGTTGGTCACCGTAGACCAGCACGTAACAAACCTGACCTCTTCCTGGGAGGCGCTCAAGGAGCCGGGCCTTCGGCGCAAGATCCCAGCGATAATCAGCGCCTACACGCACCACCGGATTGGGCGCATGCTAAGCCGGTATTCACTGCAGAATGGCAAAGTTTACGCGGGTGGCATTTCCTATATGGCCATCTTCTCTCTTGCCGCTGCAGTCACGGTGGCGTGGTCTCTCTTCGCCTACTTCTTCGGGGCTGACTCCCACTTCCAAACCATGGTTGTTGAGAGTATCAACAAGTACGTTCCCGGGCTCCTCTCCGATCCGGGCACCAAAACTCAAGGAATCATAGATCCGCAGGCCGTTGTCACCAGTTCCGGGACTTTCTTGACGGGTGTCGTAGCGCTGGTACTTGCGATCTGGTCCGCGATGAAGATCGTTCGCTATACCGTCACTGCGCTGCGGGCCATGTTCGGCCTTCTGGAGTACCCCGGCGACGCCATCCAGACGTACTTCCGTTACTTCGTTGGTCTGATCTTGTTGTTCTTGGTAATTGCCACTACCGTGCTGCTCTCCATCGCTTCGAACGCATTTGAGGCTTGGATTGTGACCGTGTGGCCTGAATCGCGTCGCGTCATTGAGACTGCGGCGTTCGACGTTTTGCGACTGCTGATACCAAGCATTATTGACATCGCAATGTTCGCGGCAATGATCCGATATGTTGCCCGGCTGGCGGTCCCCACCAAGACCCTGTGGGCTGGCTCAATCATGTACGCTATCGCGTCGATGCTTCTGCGCTGGGGCGGGGGCGCGCTGATGGGCGCCTCTAGGGACCCCGTGATGGCAACAATCGCCACGGTGATAACCCTGCTGTTGTGGGTCAACATTCTGGCAAGAGCCGCGCTTTACATCTGCGCGTGGATGGCGGACCCACCCGCGACGCCTTTCAAGGTCTACCCGGATCAGGTAATGGCCCAGGAAAAACCAAACTACGTAACCATGGCGGCTCCACGCACATTGGATTGGCCACACAATCCACTGAATGGAGACCTCATACCAGCCCAAAAAATGGATTCCAACCCCGCCAAAGAAAGAGGGGACGCGACGCAGGCCTTGGTGGCCAGCAGCGAACAGTCAGCCGAAGGCTGACCGCGGCTGACCAGCCGCGGTCAGTGGGCCAACTCCTCATGCGCAGCATGGCGCTGCGAATCTATCTGGAGCGTGACATGGTTTAGGTCCACCGCCAAATCTTTGCCTAAGCGTTCCTGCAGGTCGTGGAGCACCTCCACGGTGCGCCCCGACTTCACGCATTCTGGGGAAACAACGACGTGGGCGGTCAGGGTGGTCAGGTTCGTGCCGATCGCTGACACGTGCAAGTCATGGACGCCAACCACAGAGGGATGTGAGCACAGCAGCGCCCGCACGTCCTCCAGTTCTAGGCCGTCGGGAGTTTTCTCCATCAAGACGCCCACGGATTGCCTCAAGATCGCGACCGCACGACCAGCGATCATAATGGCGATCAACAGTGACGCCACGGAGTCCGCGTAGGGCCACCCGGTCCACAACATCACCAACGCTGCAACAACTACGGCCACGGAACCCAACGCGTCCGCGCTGACTTCCAAGAAAGCGGCCTTCATATTCAGTGATTCGCCCCGCCCACCAAAAAGAAGCGCCATGGATATAGCGTTGGCCACCAAACCAAAAAGTCCGACCCACAGCATCGGACCCGCCTCAACAGGTGCTGGCGAAATCAGCCTCTGGACACCCTCCCACCCGATGAACAGGCAAAGGACTATGAGCAGCCCCGCCTGCAACCCAGCAGCCAACACCTCCACGCGAGCAAAGCCCCACGTCCACCTATCCGAGGACGGCCTGGTCATCAAGTGCGCCGCAAACAAAGCAATGACCAGTCCGATGGAGTCCGTGGCCATATGCCCTGCATCCGCAAGAAGAGCAAGGGAATCGGTAAGGATCGCCCCAACAACTTCCACGACCAGCACGGATGCCGTCACCCCAAGCGCCCACGCCAACCGCGACCGGGACGTACTTGCGACGTCGTGAGTATGCGAATGCCCCTTATGGGAACTACCAGACATGAATACACATCCTAGCGATCTCTGGAATACTGTCCGCGTGACTCAATCATCGTATATCTCCATCGCTTCCCTGAACGTCAACGGTATCCGCGCCGCCTACCGAAAAGGAATGGCAGAGTGGTTAGCAGAAAACACCCCCGACGTGCTGCTACTGCAGGAGGTTCGCGCGGAGGAAGACATTGCGCGCACGCTCTTGGGAGACACTTATCAAACCCTAGTTGCGCCCTCGAAAATAAAGGGACGCGCGGGCGTGGCGGTGGCGGTGCGTAGGGACTCGCGGACGATCGCCCTCGATCCGAACGGCTCCCACACGGTTGGTCTGGAGGATGACGAGGAACCGGTGGACTCCGGAAGGTGGATTGAGGTTGATTTGGTGACCTCGTCGGGGACGCCCGTGCGCGCGGTCTCCGCCTACTTTCACGCGGGGGACTCGAAGAACCCCGAACGTCAGGCGGCGAAGATGTCGCACCTTTCACGGATTGACCAGCGTATGGAGGCGCTCCGTGCGGCGGCCGGAAGCGGGCAAGAGGCGCTGGTCTCTGGGGATTTCAACGTGGTGCGTAGCGCCGCGGACGTGAAGAACTGGAAGGGGAACCACAACAAGACGTCCGGCGTCCTCGACGAAGAGATTGAGTACCTGAACCGTTGGGTGGGACGCGGGTGGGACGACGTGGTGCGTAGCCTTGCTGGCGACGTGCAGGGCCCCTACTCATGGTGGTCTATGCGCGGACGCGCCTTTGACAACGACGCGGGCTGGCGTATCGACTACCACTTCGCCACGCCAAACCTAGGGTCACGCGCACAGGCGTTCCAGATCCACCGCGCCCCATCGTGGGACACGCGGTTCTCCGACCACGCGCCAGTGGTCATTCACGTGGATTTGTAGGGCGAGGGCGAGGGCGAGGGCGAGGGCGAGGGCGGTGCGCAGCAGAAGTCCCCACCGCGCACCCGCTCTCAGGCAGAGGCTTCAGCCAGCGCCACCACGTTTTCCAGTAGCATCACCCGCGTCATCGGTCCAACCCCACCGGGGTTAGGTGACAACCAGCCGGCGACCTTCTCAACGCCGGGCGCAACGTCGCCCGCAATCTTGCCGTCAACCCGGGACACCCCGACATCCACGACTGCCGCCCCAGGCTTCACATCCTCAGCCTTGACGACACCCGGAACGCCTGCAGCAGCGATGATCACGTCTGCCGCGCGCATTTCTGCAGCGGTGTCTTTTGTGCCCGTGTGACACAGGATCGCTGTCGCACCCACGTCACGTTGTGTCAGCATGAGACCCAGCGGGCGCCCCGTCGTGAGGCCCCTGCCCAGCACGCACACACGCGCTCCGCGCAACGGCACACCTGCCGCCTTCAGCAACTCAACGATCCCTTTTGGCGTGCAGGGCTGCGGAGCCGTTGATGTCCCGTTGATGTCCTCCACAAGCAACCCTAGGTTCACCGGGTGGAGCCCGTCTGCGTCCTTCGTGGGTTTCATGGCGTGCAGTACTTTTGCGGTATCCACGTGGCGCGGCAGTGGAAGCTGAACGATGAACGCCGTGCATTTGGGGTTCTCATTGAGATCCTCAACGGCGGCCAGGACTTCTTCCTCCGTCGCGTCTTCGGGTAGCCTCACGTCGATCGACGCGATGCCAACTTCTTCGCAGTCCTTGTGCTTGGCACCAACGTAGATTTGGGATCCGGGGTCTTCCCCCACCAATATGGTGCCCAAACCGGGGACCACACCACGCTCCGCAAGCGCTGCGACCCGCGCGCGCAGTTCCGTCTTTTTTGAGGACGCCAATGCCACGCCATCTAGAGGTTTGGCCAGGTCGGCGCCACCGTCCTCGTCCGGCCAGGGGTACCTCACGCCATCACTCCCAGCGACTCCACACTTGGGTACAGCGGGCGTCGGCTGGTGAGAACGTCGACGCGAGCACGCAACGCACCCTCGTCCGCCTCCCCCTTCGCGCCGTCACGCAACGTGGTCGCGACGATGTCCGCAACCTCCACGAAGTCTTCCTCTTGGAAACCACGCGTGGACAGCGCGGGGGTTCCAATGCGCAGTCCGGACGTCACCCTTGGCGGACGCGGGTCGAATGGTACCGCGTTACGGTTGATGGTGACACCAACACGGTGCAAGAGGTCTTCGCCGTCCGCGCCACTAAGCGGGCTCCTCTGTAGATCGACGAGGGCGAAGTGCACATCCGTTCCACCCGTTAGGACCGAGATACCCTCCGCCGCAGTATCTTCCTGCAGTAGGCGGTCAGCCAGAATCTGCGCGCCCAGCAGGGTCCGGGTCTGCCGTTCCTTGAACTCCTCCGATGCGGCGATCTTCATGGCAACTGCCTTCGCGGCGACCGCGTGCATGAGAGGTCCGCCCTGCTGTCCGGGGAATACGGCGGAGTCAATCTTCCGCCCCCATTCCTCACCGCGCGCCGACAGGATCATGCCCGAACGTGGACCGCCCAGTGTCTTGTGCACTGTCGTCGTTACGACGTCTGCGTAAGGGAGTGGGCTGGGGTGCAAACCGGCTGCGACCAGGCCCGCAAAGTGAGCCATGTCAACCATGAGCGCTGCACCGACCTCGTCCGCAATCTCACGGAATGCAGCAAAATCAAGTTGACGCGGATACGCGCTCCATCCCGCGATGATCACGGACGGACGCACCTCCAGCGCTTTGTCCCGCACCACGTCCATGTCCAGAAGGTACGTTTCGGGGTCCACACCGTAGGCGTGCGGCTCATAGAACTTCCCGGAAAAGTTGATCTTCATCCCGTGTGTGAGGTGCCCGCCGTGAGCCAACTCCATACCCAAGATTTTGTCGCCTGGCTTCGCCAACGCCATGAGGGCTGCGGCATTGGCCTGCGCGCCGGCATGGGGCTGAACGTTCACATAGTTCGCACCGAAGAGTTCTTTGGCGCGGTCAATGGCTAGGTTCTCTGCGACGTCAACCCATTCGCAACCGCCGTAGTAGCGGCGCCCGGGGTATCCTTCGGCGTATTTGTTGGTCAGGACGCTACCTTGGGCTTCGAGGACGCCGTAGGGAACAAAGTTCTCCGAGGCGATCATCTCAAGTGTGTCGCGTTGACGGCCAAGCTCACCTTCAACGACGGCGTAAAGTTCGGGATCGACTACAGACAGGGGCTGATACAGGCTTGAGGACAATGCACAACACTTTCACTGGATCACGAAGGCCGCGGGTCGCGGACACCTCCATTTTACGTCGCACGCACTTCCTTGTTGGACACGACCATTTGACGAAAGGGCAGCCTACTCCCGCTCACTCTTCGGATAGAAGTGATTTCGCTGTAGCCACGTCGGTTATTACGACTTTTGCAAGTCCTGCCGTCATAACCGTGCGGAGCGCCTCAACTTTGCCTTCCCCGACTGCAACGGCAATCGAGTTCCGAGCGGATCTTATCGCGTCAAGAGAGATGGACAGCGTCCTCTCATCAAGAGCTCTGGAGACAACCTCACCGTCAGTACCGATAAGATGCCCTGCCACGTTGGCGACTGCTCCCGCCTCCCATATCTGCCGCAGCCCCTTCGATGTGACGTGACCGGAGCGCACCAGCAGAGAAGACTCTGCAACGCCCCCGGGGGAGTAGACGACTGTGCCCGCCTTATTCACGGCCCGCATCGCTTCGCGTTCGCGCGCCTGAAGCGTGGTGATCAACGCTTCTCTGGAGGGTCGACCAACCGGGTTTACATCAAGAAGAACCAGCTCTCCTGGAGCTGCTTGCGCAAGCTGGCGTAGGGGGCCAAGAGCCAAGAGCTCCTCAACCTCTTTAGGTGCGGCATTCGCCTGCATCACTTGAACACCAGGGTTCCATCCATCTTCAATGGCGCGGGCGATGCCAGCGGTGGTCCTACCCCATGCGAATGCCACTTCGGTGGGTCGAGGACGCATGTCCTGAAGGTAGTCGGCAGCCGTCCTCACCACTAGGGACAGTGTTTCCGCAACCCGATTTTGTGTTGTGACGACCTGGGCATCCGAAAGCGCGAAACGCTCCTCTAACGCAAGCTCAAGGGCGTGATCACGTGCGAAAGGGTGAACGATGCGGATATTGACGATCCCGCGTTCCTCCCCTTCCTGCAGGAGCCTGCCGACCGTCCACCGCGTACACCCAAGACGCTCTGCAATAGCGGCCTGAGTGAGTCCATCCAGGAAATACAGGTGGGCCACACGCAGCACCGACCGCTCACGCGCACTATCCTGCATCACACGGCCCTCCCCAAATCATGCTGTCACCGTCCATCTTCGCACGTCACAAGCAATAAGAGGACCAAGTCACCCTGGTGGGTGAACGTCCGAGGAAACGTACGACGCCCCGGAGTGACCCACAGAAGGTTCCTTGGTCCTCTTACCAAACAGGTTGGTGAGTGCCTACTTAATGAAGCCCATTTCCTTCACAGCATCGTATTCTTCCTTCAGCGCCTTGATGTTGTGGGCGATACCAGCGGCGGTACCCTCTGAGATTTCAAGGCCGTCAACGATCTTGTATTCGCCGTCAACAGAAACGCACGGGAAACCGAAGGATAGGCCAGCGGGAACACCGTAGTGGCTGCCGTCGGAGTAAGCACCAACAGTGACGAATTCGCCTTCCTTGGTTCCGTTTACCCAGTCATGCATGTGATCAATCGCAGCAGATGCAGCAGATGCGGCCGATGATGCGCCGCGAGCTTCAATGATTGCCGCGCCGCGCTTGGCGACGGTCGGGCGGAAGTAATCAGCCAGCCATGCTTCGTCGACCAACGTGTCCGCGGGGACACCGTTGACCGTTGCGTAGGAGACATCCGGGTACTGGTCAGCGGAGTGGTTACCCCACACGACGACGTTTTCGATGTCGCGAACGGCAGCATCGGTCTTCTGTGCCAACTGCGCGATGGCCCTGTTCTGGTCCAGTCGCAGCATGGAGGTGAAACGATCCGCAGGTACGTCCGGCGCAGCGTTCTGCGCAATGACGGCGTTGGTGTTGGCAGGGTTGCCAACAACGATCACGCGGATGTCATCCGCGGCGTTGTTGTTGATTGCGAGGCCCTGAGGACCAAAGATCCCCGCGTTCGCCTCCAGCAGGTCAGAGCGTTCCATGCCTGCGGTGCGAGGACGAGCGCCAACTAGGAACGCCATGTTCGAACCTTCGAACGCCTTGTTAGCGTCATCGAAGACGTCAACGGAGTCAAGAAGGGGGAACGCGGAGTCAAGGAGCTCCATCGCGGTCCCCTCAGCAGCGCGCAGACCCTGGGGAATCTCCAGAAGGTTCAGCTTGATCGGGGTGTCATCCCCAAACACAGCTCCAGAAGCAATACGGAACAAGAGTGCGTAGCCAATGTTGCCGGCAGCACCCGTAACTGTGACGATGCGGGGATCCTTCATGTGAAACTCCTAGTTTGTTTACGATAGAACAAGGTCCTGGACAGTCCTCATTTTACGTTGCATAAGCACCAGTCGGCGGGACTCAAGGCCCCGCCGACTGGGACACGCCTCACTTATTGCGGTGCTTCAGGTAGTACTCCACCAGCTCCTTGGTGGATGAGTCCTGCTCATCAAGGACCGCACGGTCGCCCTCGATCGCGGGCATCAGCCCCACCGCAAGCGCCTTGCCGAGCTCAACGCCCCACTGATCGAAGGAGTCAATGCCCCATACGACGCCCTGGACAAACGTCAAGTGCTCGTATAACGCAACTAACTGACCCAAAACGGAGGGTGTCAGAGACGGCGCCATGATGGACGTGGTTGGTCTGTTACCCGTGAAGACGCGTGCGGGCACGACCTCTTCCCGTGTGCCTTCGGCGCGCACTTCCTCCTCTGTCTTCCCAAACGCCAACGCCTTCGTTTGTGCGAAGAAGTTGGAGAGGAAGAGTTCATGCATGTCGGCATCGCCGTCAACCAGCGGCCATACTGGATTCGCGAACGCGATGAAATCCGCGGGGATCAGACGCGTGCCCTGGTGGAGCAGCTGGTAGAACGCGTGCTGGCCGTTGGTGCCGGGTTCCCCCCAGAACACTTCACCGGTGTCATAAGAGACGGCGGCACCGTCGGAACGCACACTCTTACCGTTGGACTCCATCGTCATCTGCTGTAGGTACGCCGGGAAGCGGTGCAGATACTGAGAGTAGGGCAGAACCGCATGCGAAGCGGAGTTCAGGAAGTTCACGTACCAAATGTTCAGCATTCCCATAAGAAGTGGAACGTTCTTCTCCGCAGACTCATGCAGGAAGTGCATGTCCATCTTGTGCAGTCCCGCAAGGAACTCACCGAAAACATCGGGTCCCAAAGTAATCGCTAATGACGTACCCACGGCGGAGGATACGGAGTAGCGACCGCCAACCCAATCCCAGAAACCAAACGCGTTGTCCGGATCGATCCCGAAGTCCGCGACCCGGTCGAGGGCGGTAGACACAGCCACGAAATGCTTCGAAACCGCGGTCGCAGCCTCTTCGGAATCTGCACTGGGAATCACGCCCGTTTCGGCCAGCTTATCTAGGAACCACTTTCGGACGACACGAGCATTGGTGATGGTCTCCAATGTCGTGAAGGTCTTTGAAGTCACAACCACAAGCGTGGTCTCCGGGTCTAGGTTTGCCACCGTCTCAGCGGCGTCGGTCGGGTCGATATTGGAAATGAAGAACGCCTCCATTCCCTCCTTCGCGTAGGGCCGCAATGCCTCATAAACCATTACGGGCCCCAGGTCGGAGCCGCCAATTCCGATATTCACAACGGTGGTGAGCGGCTTACCCGTGATCCCGGTCCATTCACCGCTACGAACCTTGTCCGCGAACGTATACATCTTCTTGAGGGTCGCGTGCACGTCGGGAATAACGTTCTTTCCGTCTACGAAAACCTCTGCGTCCAGGGGTTGGCGCAGTGCGGTGTGGAGAACGGCGCGTTCCTCCGTCACGTTGATCTTGTCGCCGCCAAACATACGTGCGCGGTGGCGCGTCACGCCCGTCTGTTCCGCCAGCTCCAGCAGCAGGTCGAGGACGTCCTCCGTGACCAAGTTCTTCGACAGGTCTACGTGCAGGTCACCTGCATCGCGCGTGTAGCGGCGTGCACGGTCTTTGTCCTTTGCGAACCATTCGCTCAGGTCGGGGCTGAAGTCTGCTGCCAGCTCCTCCAAGGACTCCCACGCGGCCGTAGTGGTTGGGTCAACCACAGCGTTTTCGTTCGAACTCATCTTCTGCTCTTTCCTAGTATCTCTGTGGGTCCGTTTGGCTTTCAGAGGTGGTCAGGCTCCCGACCACCCAGCGATAGTTGTCAGTTCTGGCTCAGTCAGGGGTTAGTCCATGGTGGTATCTGCAATTGGAATCTTACGCACCGGCAAGCCACTGTTTTCCAAAGAGACTGTCTCCGTGAGCGGCGCCAACGGCAGCCACCATTGGTTACGCGGCCGACGCTTGTCGACATCCAGCTCAACGTCCATTTGCGTGATCGACTGGACGTCGATGCCTTCGTCTGCCATGCCGATGTACACAGCAGAGTCGTTCCTATTCCTGAACGCGTGCTCCAAATACACCAGGGCTTTGTGCGTTAGACGTGTTGCCAATATGCGGTCGAACGCTGTTGGCATACCACCTTGCTGTATGTGGCCGAGGGCGGAGTCCCGAACGTCGAACAGTCCCTCTCCGGCGGCCTCTATCGCCCTCGCAATGAAATCACGATCGTAGTGTGAAGACGTCTCTTCATTCATCACGACCATGAAGACCTTGCGACCGTGCTCAAATGAATGACGCATCAGTTTCAGGTCATCTGACAGATCATCCAGCGTGATGTTTTCTTCATTCAGATAGACAAACTCCGCTCCCGACGCCATCCCACTCATCAGCGCCAAGTAGCCGCACTTGCGTCCCATAGTCTCAGCGACGAAGCATCGCCGGGACGCGGCCGCCGATTCCTTCATGCGGTCCAGCGCCCAAACCGCGTTGTTGACGGCCGTGTCCGTGCCAATGGAGAGCTCTGTCCCGGGAAGGTTGTTGTCGATAGAAGCCGGAATGAGGATAGTGGGGATCTTCAGCGCGGGGAAATGACCGCGAGCATCAGTTAGCTCTTTCACCGCCATGTATGCGGAGTGACCGCCGATAACTAGGAGCGCATCAATATCGCTGCGCTCTATTGCGCGGCCCAACGCGTAGTATTCTTCCGGCTTGGGCACCGCCCGTGCTGTTCCCAACACCGCGCCTCCGTCAAAGGCCCAACCTTCGACATCCTCCCAGTGGAGCTCCCGAATGTTTTCATTCATCAAGCCATACCAGGACCCCTCCACCCCCAGTATGTGCCAGCCGGAGTCTAACCCCAGGCGTACGGCCGTTCGCACCGCAGTGTTCATGCCAGGAGCAAGGCCACCGGCGTGCAAGATCGCAACCCTCTTAGGCCGCCGATTCTTGCGTTCCAACTGCGGCGGTTCCGTGAGCGTAGCGAAGATGTTACCCATCTGGTAATAACTGTTGCCACGAGCCTTGCGAGCAGCAATGTAATCCCCATCCTCAATCAGCTGTGCGACCGCCCGGGTCCGTACGATCGATTCCTCCAGCGGCAGGCGCGTAACCCTGTTTCTGCGCACACCCAGAATGCTGCCCTGGCCGTACGCTTCTGGATCAAAGATCTCCTGAACGGCTGTGTAGCCAAGTAGCGTGGACATCCACCTGTCGTATGCGGTTGGCGCACCGCCCCTTTGGATGTGACCCAGGATCGTAACCTTCGCGTTCTCTTGGAGCCCCTCCATCAGCGCATCTTTGACGTCCTCAGTAGTCAATGGGTTCCCGTCGACGTCGCGCGCACCCTCCGCCACCAAAATGATCGACTCACGCCTGCCCGCCTCACGACCCAGCGCCAACTTCGTGCACATCTCTATGCGCCAATCGCGCCGCGCGGGCTCCTCCGGGGTGAACACGTAGTCAGCGCCACCAGCGACCGCGGACATCAGTGGTAGGTAACCGCACCGCCTGCCCATCACTTCCACGACGAACGTCCTCTGGTGGGAAGCGGCTGTGGAGCTGATCATGTCGATCGCATCGATAATGCGTGCGAGGGCGGTGTCGGCACCAATTGTCATGTCTGAGCCGACTAGGTCGTTGTCGATGGACCCAACTAAGCCCACCAGGGTCAGCTCTGGGTAAGCGTCGGCAACTTCGGCGTCCACCACGCCCTCGTCCACCAACTCTTTGACGTGCTGGGGCCACTCTCTACGGAACTGGTCCGCGCCGGTGAGGGACCCGTCACCGCCAATGACGATAAGTCCGTCTATCCGATTGTCGAGGAGGTTCTTCGCCGCGACGTGACGGCCCGCATACTCACGGAACTCCGCGCTTCTGGCAGTACCGATGCGGGTTCCTCCGCGCCCCAAAATCGAGGACACGGAGGACCAATCCATCTTCTTTATGTTGTCGCCACCACGGATTGCGCCGTCCCAGCCTTCAAGTATCGCGAACGGCTCCGCGCCAACCGCAAGCGCCGTGCGAACGACAGCGCGAACGGCCGCGTTCATACCCTGGGCGTCCCCACCGGAGGTGAGCACACCTAACCGGAAGGGTTCGCCCGTACGGTGGTTAATTCCAGTTATCAAATCCTGGGCGGAAAGTGCCCCTGAGTCGGTGTCCATTGGGATCCCTTCGTTGGTATTGGGAAATGGGGGTGGCTAAGACTGAGGACCTTTCGCGCCAGGATGCCGCTATGCGTCCAAGCGAGCCCGCAGGTTGTCGTCGATTGCTGCCAGGAATTCCTCTGTGGTCAGCCATGGTTCATCCGGACCGATTAGGAGAGCCAAATCCTTCGTCATTTTCCCGCTCTCCACCGTCTTGACTACGACGTCTTCAAGAGTGTCGGCGAAGTCCTTGACCTCCGGGGTGTTGTCCAGCTTCGCGCGGTGCGCCAAGCCCCGCGTCCAAGCGAATATTGAAGCAATAGGGTTGGTCGAGGTCGGGTTACCCGCCTGATGCTGGCGATAGTGCCGCGTCACGGTGCCGTGGGCTGCTTCAGCCTCTACCGTCTTCCCATCGGGTGTCATGAGCACTGACGTCATGAGGCCAAGGGAACCAAACCCTTGCGCGACGATGTCAGACTGGACGTCACCGTCGTAGTTCTTGCATGCCCAAACATATCCGCCTTCCCACTTCAAGGCGGACGCGACCATGTCGTCGATGAGGCGGTGTTCGTAGGTCAGCCCCGCCGCCTCATACTGTTCCTTGAATTCGGTGTCGAATACCTCTTGGAAGATGTCCTTGAACTGCCCGTCGTAGGCCTTCAAGATGGTGTTCTTAGTCGACATATAGACGGGGAAACCGCGCTGCAAGCCATACGCGAAAGATGCGCGCGCGAAGTCACGGATCGATTCGTTGAAGTTGTACATCCCCATGACGACGCCGCCGGTCTCAGGGATTGTGACGACCTCAAATTCCATCGGCTCTGACTCATCATCAGGGGTGAACGTTAGGGTGACTGTGCCGCCGGTTGGCGCCTTGAAGTCGGTTGCCCGGTACTGGTCACCAAATGCGTGGCGCCCAACAACGATCGGCTTCGTCCACGTAGGTACCAGCCGCGGAACGTTGTCGATGATTATGGGCTCGCGGAAGATGACACCACCCAAAATGTTACGTATGGTTCCGTTGGGGCTACGCCACATCTTCTTCAGTCCGAACTCTTCTACCCTGGCCTCATCAGGAGTGATAGTTGCGCACTTGATGCCCACGCCATACTTCTTGATCGCTTCCGCAGCGTCGACCGTAACTTGGTCGTCCGTGGCGTCTCTGTTCTGAATCGACAGGTCGTAATAGCGCAGATCAATGTCAAGGTACGGAAAAATAAGACGGTCTTTGATGAACTGCCAAATAATCCGCGTCATTTCATCACCGTCTAGGTCGACGACGGGTCCGACTACCTTGATCTTTGCCATTTTCACTCCTCTGTGTACGGGCACTACTCCGCCCAAGCTTAGCGAAATGGCTCACGGAATGAGTGACTCCCTACATCGAAGGGACCCAATAGCATCAAGCCAGTTATGGTGATAGCACTATTTTCACGGTGTTTGGACATAGAATTCTACGTAGTTTCCGCATAGTCCCACACGCTCACGCGCTTACTCCTCGAAGAGGTGGAATCATGGCGATGCCAGAATCGATGGCTTCTGATCCTGCTACAGCACCCGATGCCTTGGCGGGCCTTGCCTATGAGCGTCCCGACCTACAGCCTCTAATCGCGCAGAATCCCGCTGCGTATGACGGGCTCATAGATTGGATCTTGCAATACGGCACCCCAGCCGGAATAGCCAGCGCGAAGGAGAGGTTGCGCGCGAAAGCAACCGAAGTACCACCCGTCACCGTTGAGCCTTTGATCCAGTCAACCTCTGCGGCCCAGATCAGTGAGCAGGCTACGGAGTTACTGGCGGCCGTCGAAACGCCCTCGGGAGAATCCGACAACGAACAACAAGCCCGGGATGACGCTACTCGCGTGTCCACCTCTGCGGCGCGCCAAGAGGGATCGGTCGCTACCGGCCTGACGGCTGCAGCCAGCCCTACCTTTGCCCCGGAAGCGGAGGCACCTGGTCAAGCCACAGATCCTGATCCGACGGTGCGACGCGACAGAACTGCGGGCGCTGCGAAACCAAGCAACTTCAGTGAGGACACCGTCCTGGCGACGTCACTTCCGAAGTTCACACCCGGGATGGACGCGGGGACCTTCCCCGGCGACACGCAGACGCTCCCACCTCCGACTCCGATCACTGCCCGGCCGCCGGCGGCGTATCCTCGGCAGCCAACAACGCCGGTTCCGGCCCCTGGGCAGACACAGCAATGGTCGCAACAAAACAGTGCGACTCGCAGAGAACCGATAATTCCTCCAACTCCGGGTATGCCACGTCCCGGGCAGCAGCCTGCACCGCGTGTACCCCAAAGTGCCGTCGGACCATCAGTTGCTCGTAGCACAGCGCAGGCACGTACATCCACGGATAAGAGCTGGCCTGTCGTTGTCTTAGGGGTCCTGATTGGACTCCTAGCCGCACTATTGATCGGAGCCGTAACGTGGTTCTTCTTCCTGCGTGACGATGGAGCCTCAAGTACCACATCTGAAACTCAGACCATGGCGGAGGCCGATGCTGAGGCAGCGAAAGCTAGGTTGGCGGAAGAAGAGGCTGCCGAAGCGGAACGCTTAGCAGCCCAACGTGAACGGGAGGAAGAGGCCGCTCAGGCTCCCGCAGAAGAAGATAAGCCGCTCAGCAAGGAGGTCCGCTTCCCAGCGCCAACTAACGCTGTCTCCACCACTTGGCTCATGGCCCCTTCCACAAATATCGCCTGCCAACTGGACGCCGCCAGCGTGAAGTGCAGCATCTACGCTGCAAACTTCGACCTCTCAGCCCCCGGCTGCACTTCCAAGCCATACACAGTCGTGGCGGACATGGACGGCACCCGGTGGGACTGTACCCTGCCGCCGGTGCCCAACACGGGCGCGACTACGCTTCCCTACGGCTCATACGGTGCGTCGGGCGACGTTGCGTGTCTATCGACATCCAACGGCATGAGCTGCTGGGACACCGTTAGCGGCCACTCTTTCGCTATAGCCCGCCAAGGCTTCGTTATAGGGACGAACGGATCAATCCCCCAAGCTGACTTCCCATGGGGCTAAGGAGCCACCACAGCATTTATATCGTCAGTCCCACCATGACCGGTTCGGGCTCCAAGACAACACCGAAGTGCTCTTCCACGCCACCCTTAACCGCCTGAGCTAGTGCAAGTACGTCATCACTGGTGGCTCCGCCGCGGTTCGTGATTGCGAGGACGTGTTTGGTCGACAAACGTGCACGCGCATCAGGCGTAAGCCCGTAGCCCTTACCGAACCCAGCCTGCTGTATCAGCCATGCCGCCGAAGTCTTGATTCGAGTTTCGCCACCAGAAGAGAGAGTCCCACCATCGTCCTCCACCGGGAAACGGGGCGCTTTGAACGGCAGCACTTCATCCGCTTCGCGTTCCGTCAAAATGGGGTTGGTGAAGAACGAGCCAGCGCTCCAAGTGTCATGATCAGCGGGATCCAGAACCATCCCTTTGGATGCACGCAGGCCAAGCACCTGAGAGCGAACATCTCCCAATAGCGCACGTTCCCCAGTTTCAACGTCGAGGGCGCGCGCCAACTCTGCGTACCTGACCGGCGCAGACAGCTCACTTGACGTTAGGTTGAGCCCAACGCTGAGAACAACCCAACGACCCGTGTTCTTCCAGGTGAGCCCGCCGCCCGCTTTCTTGTCGTGCAGCGATCGTTTTATCACAGAGTCGCGGTAACCCAACCGCATGTCTGCCAGCGACATTGTCCTTACCTGACCGCGTAGCCTGTCGTAGGCGCGAACAAACGCTAGGGTCTGCCCAATCTCCCGCCCGTAGGCTCCAATGTTCTGTACAGGGGCTGCACCAACTGTCCCGGGGATCCCCGACAGTGCTTCTATCCCCGACCAAGACTCCGAAACGGCATACGCAACAAGGTCGTCCCACGTGACACCAGCAGTCGCCTCCACCAAAACGGTTTCCGCAGTCTGTCGGTGGATCGTGAAGTCCCCGCGGCCATACTTGACGACTGTTCCAACGAACGGCGCATCAGAAACCACAAGGTTGGAGCCACCGCCAAGAACCAACAGCTCTTCATGAGCGCCCTCACCATCGGCTGGCACGGGCTTCCAGCGCGGCGCGCCGTCAGGGGCCCCTTTCAGGAGGCCATTGGCGCGGTCGTGGTCCGCGATGACTTGGATCAGTTCCTCTTCACTGTCAGTAGTGACCTGCGTGGTCGGTATCCCCCCGACCCTCAGGGTTGTTTGCGAAGAGAGGGGGATTGGCTGGCCTGCCATGTCTTCCACTGCTCCTTGAGCCTTACGTCAGGTCGCTACCGACCTCTGATCCGTCAAAGCATACCTGCCACCAGCCCAATCCTGCACGGCCGGCACGCAACTGGACGACCCAGCGCGTCGGCGCCTGCTGACCACACACGCATCGAGGCGCCATACGTAGTCATAGAGGTCCCGCAACTACGGTGTTCGGGTGCGGCAAAAAATACCCTCCACCGTACCGCCGCAGAGTCTGCGGAAACACTATGCTTGTGTGAGCGTATCTAAACACGTTCCGATTGTGATATGACGGCTCTAACTTGGAGGGGCCTAGCTTGGACTACCTCACCACCAGATACAACGATGGCCCGCTAGCAGATCCCCCGCCCTCGCCACCTACACAGTGGCATGAAGCTCCGGGAGTCCCGGGGCCGCCACCACCTGCCGATTACACGCAGCACAGCACCAATGCGCATGGTCCCCGTGGCGTGCCTCTACTGCACGTCACCGTCGACGGATACACCTGGGACCTGGAGCCGGGACTCACTTACATATGTGGCCGTGGAGACGACGCACACGTGGTCATAGACGACCAGTCTGTTTCCCGCAGGCATTTCAGCCTGGACACGGAGTACGGCTACTGGGTTGTTCGTGACTTAGGGAGCACGAATGGAATCCACCTAGACGGCCAAGAGATCACAGAATATGCGATCACAACGCCACTACAGCTGCGCTTGGGGGTATCTGAAGACGACAAAGTCGTCCTCGTCTCTCCCCATGAGGTCAACGATGAGGGCGTGCACGCACACGCAGACGCAATGCCGTTCAGTGGTGCCGCCGCTGATATTCCCATCCCTCCGCCCCCACCAACCGGTGCCAGTCTCGATGCGGAGCCCAGCCACGCTCCATTCGACCCCGATCCCGTATGGAGCAGGACGGACTATCCGAACCCGCTGGATCCTGACGCCGTGCTGTTCCCCCCAATCGATGACACCACGCGCCTTGCTTCCGATGATCCCTCCGGCCCCAAAGAAGACCCCGGCCACGGAATCGACCTCCACGGACGACCGCGAACTCTTACCAGCGGGTCCTCCCAACGCTATGTCACAGGTTTCTTCGACAGCCGCGCGGCGGCGGAGGGAATCATCGGACGCACCACCTCTGCGACGATAAGCGTCACCGACCCGCTGGTATCTAGGCAACACGCGCGCCTACAGGTCACCCCCGACGGCATTGTGCTGAGCGACCTGCGTTCCTCCAACGGCACATTCGTAAATGGGCGCCGCGTGCGGGAGGTCTGGCTTGTTGACGGGGACGTAGTAACGGTGGGTAACACCGACCTCGAACTGAGCAACGGCGTCCTCGCCGCAAAGGTGCGGGAAGGCTCCCAAAAACCCTCCCTGGTCGCTGACGGAATAGAGCTGGTACTTCCCGGAGGAAAACGTCTCCTCGACGGGATCTCCGTGGGTCTGAACCAGGGCAGTCTTACAGCCATAGTTGGCCCTTCAGGTGCGGGGAAATCCACGTTCGCCAAGGTCATATCCGGATTAGCCTCCGCGACGGGCGGAAAAGTATACCTGGACGGATTCGATATCCATGAGAACTATGAGAGCCTACGATCCCGCATTGGTTTCGTTCCCCAAGACGACGTCGTCCACGGCCTCCTCACAGTTGACCAAGCGATGCGTTCAACCGCAAGACTGCGTCTTCCTGGCGCGACCCTGAAAGACCGTGAGGCAACAATTGACCGTGTGCTTAATGAGCTGGAGCTGGACCAGCACCGATCTACGCGCATCGACAGGCTGTCAGGTGGGCAAAGGAAACGCGTCTCCACTGCGATAGAGCTCCTAACCGGTCCGGAGCTACTCCTGCTTGACGAACCAACTTCCGGCTTGGATCCCGCCCTCGACCTCACCGTGATGCAGATGCTGCGCCGACTCGCAGACGCCGGACGTGTCGTGGTGGTCGTTACGCATTCTGTGGCGCAGCTGGAGAGCACATGCGACAACCTGCTGTTCTTAGCGCCCGGCGGAAAGACTGCGTACTGGGGTCCCGTTGGAGGCGTACAAGAGGCGTACGGAGAACAGGACTGGGCGGAGATCTTCGCAAAGGTCGCAGCGAACCCCACGCTGGCGCACGCACAGCATCTGAGCCGGGCGGGCACGGATCTACCACACCCAACGCCCACGAAGACTCTCACCGAGATTCCGACACGGGCTTCAAAACACCACTGGTCACAGGGAAAAACTCTCATCGGCCGTCAAATCCGGCTAACCCTCGCGGACCCGGGTCTCTTAGCGTTCCTTTTGGGACTGCCGCTTATCTTGGGTGGGCTTGCACTGGTGGTGCCCGGGGACGCGGGATTTGGGGTTGCGCAGCCTGACTCACCCTCGGAAGCGAACAACCTCTTAGTCCTTCTCATCCTGGGTGCGGCCTTCATGGGGGCTGCACTTTCGGTGCGCGACCTAGTCGGAGAGCGCCATATCTATCATCGGGAGCGCGCCGCTGGTCTGTCTTCGATCGCTTACGTTGCATCCAAGTTTCTAATTCTGGGAGCGCTTACTGCAGTCCAGGCGGTGGAACTTACGCTAGTGGTAGGACTGGGTAAGGAAACCCCTGGGGAAGGGGCGCTACTGTCGTCCCAATGGATCGAACTGGGTATCGTGGTGTGGTTGACAGCCTGGTCATCAGCAATGCTGGGCCTACTTGCATCCGCATTAGTGAAGACGGGCGAACAGACGATGCCGGTCCTAGTGGTATTAGTGATGGTTCAGCTGGTTATGACCGGCGGCATGATCCCAGTTACCAACCGCGCGGTTTTGGAGCAGATCTCTTGGTTCGTACCATCCAGATGGGGATTCGCAGCAGGGGCCTCAACAATCAACCTGCGCGAAGCAGTACCCGCCGTTCCCGAAGAGGCGCTCTGGCAGGCCACAACAAGTCAGTGGTTGACGAACTGCGCGATCGTCCTAGTCATGATCGTGGTCCTCACGTTCCTCACATGGTGGAACGTGCGACTGAAGAAGGGCAGCCGCGTGCTGTGAGGCAACCTCAACTGACGTAGCAGCCAACCGTCAAGGCGCAGACGATGCCGTGCGCAGGACACTGGAGAAGGCTGCCTTTACGCAGATAAGGCGGGGTCTTGCCCATGGGCAATGCCTGCGTGAGGCGGGAGAGCCCGCACCGTGCTCTAAACCCCACGCCATCGATAGCTCTGCGCCGATTCCGCCCTCGACCCAACGGCTTGTCACACACGAAGGCCCCGCATTCCTACAGGCGGGAATGTGGGGCCCAGTGCGAGCACGAGAT
>CAYFOT010000020.1:26158-27521 GCA_964344825.1 uncultured Actinomyces sp. | reverse complement strand
GCACCAATCAGACGCACCCGCGCCCGAAGGAAGCACCGATCAGACGCACCCACACCCGACGAAAGCACCAATCAGACGCACCCGCGCCCGAAGGAAGCACCGATCAGACGCACCCACACGCAACCCAGATGATGGGACGGCACGCAGCATTGGTCGGGCGTAGCCCAGGCTCTGCAAGACCAGTCCGCCCGGAGCGGTCGTGCGGCTTCTCGGCCGATCCGAAGCTGCGGTGCTGGCACAATCCACAGGTTGCTGAATTCTGGGTCGCGCACGATTGCCCCGTGGCTAATGCTTCTGATACCAGAGTCTCAGAAGGGATGAAGATGAGAGAGATCGGCATCGAGGACCTTGTGCTTTCAACGCGCAATGAGAGAATCCGCGACAAGGAAGTCCGCGAACGCGGACTAATAAAGGTCTTCCACGGGTACTACCTACCCGCGTCTCTCGTTAACCCCGCCGCGCCTCCCTGGGTAAAGAAAAGAGTGTTTTCGAGGGCGCGGACGATAGCCAGGATCTACTCACTGGGAACAGCTAACCCTGGATTTGCGACCATGGAGTCAGCCTTAGTCATGTGGGGATTAGACACGTGGTCACCGGCCACCGACGTTCACTATTGGCGCGCTAACCGGGTTGCCGCGGCTCCAGTTCCTCTTCCCACAGCGACGGTTCACGGGACGCGAATGGAAGCGGCCACGTCCTTCGAAATGACGGGGGCGAGGGCGCTGAACGCCGTCAGTGCGCCCCATATACATCCGTGCCGCAACGCTCCCGCTGGACTACTAATACCCCCACAGTTGGCAGCAGAGTCAAACCCTCCCCAGGTTTCGCGCCATGGGGCGCCGCCGAACCTCATCGTTGGCGCGCAAATGTCCGCGCACTCCCACCACGCGACGCCTACGATCGGCGGGATACACACGGTATCGCTGGAAGAAGCCGCCCTCGACCTCGTACGGTTCTCACATCCGCTTGTCGCCTACTCCAACGTGAGCAATGTGTTGCGGTACCTCTGCGATTACAACCCTTGGCGCAAGCGACAATCGATTTGTGAAGCGGACGCGGTCCGCGAGACGATACTGGCCGGCTTTCATCAGGCCCCAGGACGACATCCGAAACGTAGTCTCGCACTTATCGGAGCGGCGGATCCTGGAGTCGCATCCCCGGGAGAAGCATTAATCCAATGGCTCCTTCATATCCTGCTTCGCGACGACGATCGCGCGGACGCTCGCTTCGAGTCCCAGTATGAAGTTATCGCTGGCGGCCGTCAGTACTTCCTCGACATCGCGTTTCCCGAAATCAGGCTTGGTCTGGAATTCGACGGCCGAGGCAAGATGGAGTTGGAGGGAGCCGAAAACGACTTCCGCAG
>CAYFOT010000020.1:0-26058 GCA_964344825.1 uncultured Actinomyces sp. | reverse complement strand
ACCGCCAGCGGCCGCAAATGTCCATAACGAACGGGGCCTAGGGGGACACGGCACCCACCAGAGCCCGGCGAAAACGGGCGAGGGCGAGGGCGAGGGCGAGGGCGAGGGCGAGGGCGAGGACGGCCCTAACTCTTCTGCCACGACGCCCACAGCGACGCGTACTCCCCACCGTGGGCCACCAACTCCTCATGCGTCCCCAGCTCCGCCAACTGCCCGTCGATCATCACCGCCACCCGGTCCGCATCCTGCGCCGTATACAGCCTGTGCGCAATCGCAACAACCGTGCGCCCATCCAAAACCTTGGCCAGTGACCGCTCCAGGGAGCGCGCCGCCGTCGGGTCCATCAGCGAGGTCGCCTCATCCAACACCAACGTATGCGGGTCCATCAGCACTATCCGAGCCAACGCAATCTGCTGCGCCTTCCCAGGCGACAACACATGCCCCGCGACTCCGACGCGCGTGTCGATGCCGTCCTCCAGCTCGTCCACCCACGTCAGTGCCCCAACGGCTTCCAAGGCCTCGCGGATCGAGGTGTCACTCGCATCCGCCCTCGCCAACCTCAAGTTGTCCGCAATCGTCCCCACGAACACGTGGTGCTCCTGACTCACCAGCACCACCTGTTTCCGCAGGTCCGCCTCCGGCAAGTCCACTAGGTCCACCCCGCCAACGCGAACCGATCCGGACGAGGGCGGATGGATCCCCGCCAACATCCGCCCCAGCGTGGACTTCCCCGCGCCGGACGGCCCCACCATCGCCAGGGTCTCCCCCGGGGTCAAGTCCAAATCAACCCCGTGTAGGACGTCCTTGCCTTCGGTGTATGCGTACCGGACACCACTGGCGACCATCTCCGAGTCAACCGGCACCTCCCCCGTCGGCTCCCGGTCCGGCGCCACCAGGGACACCCCAAAGATCCTTCCCAGCGATGCCTGCGCTATCTGCAGGTGATCCAGCCAGAAGGTCATGTTCCAAATCGGCCCACGGAGCTGGTACGCATACATAGAAACAGACGCGATCTGCCCCGCAGACACCAGCCCCAGCGGCAACCCCCACGCCCCCAGCAACACCACCAAAACGACCGGTAGAGTCACAAAGAAAACCAGCCCCATCAGCAGATACACCCGCTGCCAGGCAGTGTAACGCTCCAGGCGCCACGCCTCACGGATCGCCTCGTCGATCCGCCGGTTGCGCACCTCCTGCAACCCCAACGCATCCACAGTTTCCGCGTTCTCAATGGTCTCCGCGATTGCCCCGGACATCCGCGCCCACGCACTACTCTCCGCCCGATAAGCCGGAATGGTCCGCGGCAGATACCACCGCATCACCAAGTATGTCGGCACCACGGCCGCCAGCAAAGCAAGCGCCAGCAGCGGCGACTTCCATATCGAGGCCACTACCGTCACCAAGATCGTCGTCGTCATGACCATGATCGCCGATATCCCCTGGCGCACCATGAACTGGACCTGCTCAATGTCACGAGTCGTCCGCCCCAGCAAATCCCCCGTCCCCGCATCCTCAACTGTGGATAACGGCAGGTTCGTCACGGTCTCAACCAGCTCCTCACGCATCTGCGCAAAAACCGTCTCCCCAAAAATCCGCGACCTATACTCCGCAAAATACCCCGCCACGGCACCAATTAGGACGAGGGCGATCGACAACGCCACCATCTGCCCCACGTAATCCGACGTGGTGCCGGAGCGGATCTTGTCGATAATGTCCCCCAGGATCCACGGCAGCCCCACGCCGGCCCCGGCCGCGACCAGCTGCAGCGCCACCACAAGGACAAACACACCCATGTGCTGGCGAATGAGACGCGCCAAGTTCGCAACGATCTGACGCCCGTTAGCGACTGGAAGTTTCATCGTCACCGCCCGCCTCTCGTTCAATAATGCGCCGGTACAAGCCTGCGCCTGCCTCGCCAGACACAGCCCGTTCCTGCAGCTCACGATGGGTTCCCCGCGCGACCTCAGCCCCGTCCTCGCCCAAAACAATCACCTGATCGCACTTCTCCAACCACAGCGGGGACGCCGTGACCACCACCGTGGTCTTACCCGCCCGCTCTGCCTTCAGCGCCGCGGAAATGCGCTCCTCCGTGTGGGAATCGACGGCTGACGTCGGCTCAACCGCCACCAAAACCGGCGCATCCGCGTAGATCGCACGTGCGAGAGCGACCCGCTGACGCTGCCCCCCGCTCAAGTTACGCCCTCGTTCCGACAACCAGCCCGCCATGCCGCCGGTGAGGGAGTCCAGCACATCGCCCGCGTCCGCCACCTGCATCGACTGCTCAAGGCGCGGATCGTCGGGCACGCGATCTGCCCGGAAGAGTGTCCCCTCCCGGCGCGCGGCCTCCTCAAGGTGCTCGCGATAGACCAGTTCCGTCACGCCCCGCGGCTCGGGATCGCGCGCACTCACGCCACACAACCCCGCGTGAAGCGTGCCGCGGAACAGTTGAGCGTCGTCCTCGGAAAGTAGGATGCCCCGGCGCACATCAGCGACGGGCAGTGTGCGCAGGTCGCGATCCCCCGCGAGCACCCGCGCGCCGTCACTAATCCGCGTCAACCTCTTCGCGATTTCGGCGGACGTCGAGGGCGAGGGCGCCACCAGCGCAGTCAGCATCCCCGGCTCCACCGTCACGCCGGAAGTGACGTCCGTGAGCGGCACGGTTCCGAAGTCAAATCCGGCGGCGAGGGCGTCCTCGTTGTGCTCGACGGTCTCCACGAGCTCCTCACTGGTTGGTGGCTCCACCGCGGAGAAATCGGCCAGTTTCTTGGCGCCGACCCACGCGCGCGACCCCAGGTAGGCGGCCTGACCAGCGACGTTGAACGGCGTGGAAAGGTAGGCCGTCATGCCGGCGAAGGCGACCAGTTCACCGACGCTGATGACGCCCTCGAACGTCAAGAAAGCACCGAGCCCGGTGACGACCGCGATGAACAGCTGGGGGACGGACGTGCGCGTGATGTTGAGGGCGGCTTGGTTCCGCGCGACACGCACCCCCGCCGCGCGCACCTCCTGAGACTGTTCCTTGTAGCGCTGGTTGTAAAACTTCTCCCCGCCAACGCCACGCAGAACGCGCAGGCCCATCACCGCGTCGGTGGAGATCGTGGTGAGTTTCCCCTGTTCCTCACGCATCGCGGCGAACTTCTTCTGCATGGGCTTGACCAGGATCGCGATGCCGCCCAGAGCGATGGGGAGCCCGATCAGCACGACGGTCCCAAGGAGCGGCGACATCCGGAACATCACGATGGTGACGACGATTATGGCGAGGACGGAAGAGACCACCTCCGCCACGAACAAGACCGCAGCCCCCACCATGTCGGAGTCGTTGATGATCCCGGTGACAACGTCCCCGGCGGGTTTGTCCTGTTTGGCGGAGCGCCCGGCGCGGGAAATCCGGTGGGCGACGCTGCGTGCGGGCCCGAAGCAGCCGTTCAGGAACGCGGCGTTCTCTGCCATCTGGTTTAGGCCGTCGCCGATGGCCATCACAAGAATCAGTCCGGTGAAGAGACCCAGCCAAGCCCATGTGGTGCCGGCGAGGCCGTGGGCGATCGCAGAGTCGATGGACTCCCCCATGATGAACGGAATGAGTGCGCCAAGGATGGTGCCAACTGAGAGCGCCAGGGTCTGCGCGAAGATCGCTCCGCGGCATGACTTCATGACCGCCAGCAGGAATCCCTTCTGCGTTGTGCCGTAGAAAAGTGGGTCGCCCTTTGGTGCCCTCAGCATGCGGGGCCAGCGTTTGGGCGTCTTCCCGAGCGGGGGTAGCGTGATCCCGGCTTCGGCCGCGCGGGCCACAAGGAAGCTCACAGCGGGGGGCGGATTGGATTCGTGTTTGGTCACAGTTTGCCTCTAGAAAGTAAACGAAGGATTTCGGGCGCGCTTCAGCGTTGGGTGGGAGCGCTTATGTATGCCAGGCCACAGGGGGCGGGCAGACTACCGGAAATCTTGAGACATGCCACTACAGTACGCGACGACGACCACACCAAACAAATACGGTTGGCGACTACCATGGAGAGTGGACAAGGCAGATCTGCCGTTCAATTTCCAGGGCCCTATGGCACAGGTTTAACAGGGCAGTTAGGACAAGTTAGGTGTCTTCAAGATTTATGGTGCTCGGCGCTGATGCCGGGCAGGTCAGCCAGCAGGTGTTTGAGGATCTGATGATCGCCCTCGAATCCCAAGAGCTGGGGCAAAACGTAAGTGAAATGGACGCGGGCGTAGGACAAAGTAGCGCCCAGATCGTGAAGAACCCGCAGGGCGCATTGAGCACGGCTGTCATCTCGATCCGTTCCAACCAGGTGAACACCCTGGTTGTGAGGGGCCTTGCATCGGTTGCGACGCCCTCGTTCGACACCTTGGGGTGGAACTTGGATCTTGCGGCATCTGCGGATCTGACGGTTGTCTACGCGCTGGACGCGGCCGGTATGAGTGCGGCTCTGATTGAACAGGAAATCAGGACTTTCGCAGCGCGAGCGGCCGCCCATCACGCGACCGTAGCGGCAGTGGTCCTGTCGGGGGCACGCGGCGTTGACGTGGAGGTCAACGACGTTACCGTTCTTCAGGCGCCCGTAAGCGCGGACGACGTTGAGAAACTGACGGAAGCGGAGCCCGGGGCAGTGACGCCGTTGGCTTTCCAGGGCCAGTTGTTGGAACGCGCGGGCGCGAACCGCAAGCGCATCGTTCTTCCGGAGCCAGAGGATGACCGCATCCTCACCGCGACCGCGGAACTGCTCTCCCAGGGCGTTGCCGACATCATCCTGGTGGGCGACAAGGCAACGATTGATGCGCAGGCACAGTCCTTAGGTCTGGATGTTTCCGGAGCCACCGTTGTGGCGACCTCTGACGCTGAGCTGGCCGGTAAGTACGCTCAGGAACTGGCGAAGATTCGTGCCTCGAAGGGGATGACGGTTGAGCAGGCTGCGAAGATCGTTGAGGATCCGACCTACTTTGCAACGATGATGGTGCAGATGGGGGACGCGGACGGCATGGTTTCCGGCGCGACCCACACGACCGCGGACACGATCCGCCCGGCTTTCCAGATCATCAAGACTGCGCCGGGGACGAACCTGGTGTCTTCCGCGTTCATCATGCTGATGGCGGACCGCGCAATGGTCTTTGGGGACTGCGCCGTGGTGCTCTCCCCCGACGCCCAACAGTTGTCGCAGATCGCCCTCTCCAGTGCCAAGACCGCCCAGGCGTTCGGGATCGATCCGAAGGTGGCGCTGCTTTCGTACTCCACGAAGGGTTCGGGTTCCGGGCCGTCCGTGGATGTGGTGACGGAGGCGACGAAGCTGGCGCAGGAGGCTGCGCCCTCGCTCAACATCGACGGCCCACTTCAGTTCGACGCGGCCGTTGACGCGGCAACTGGGGCGTCCAAGGCTCCGGGCTCCAACGTTGCGGGCCAGGCCAATGTCCTGATCTTCCCCGACTTGAACTCCGGCAACATCGCTTACAAGACCGCCCAGCGCATCGGCGGCGCCATTGCTGTGGGCCCGATCCTGCAGGGGCTGCGCAAGCCAATCAACGACTTGTCGCGCGGCGCAAAGGTCGAGGACATCGTGAACACAGTCGCCATCACGGCGGTTCAGGCACAGGCTGAGGAGACGAACTAATGGCCCAGACAGTACTGGTTATCAACTCCGGATCCTCATCGCTGAAGTACCAGCTGATTGACCCGGAGACGGGGCACTCGCTGGCTCAGGGTCTTGCGGAGCGCATCGGGGAGGAAATGGGGCACCTGCACCACCGCTACTCCGTGAAGGAAATCGACATCGCAGAGCCCATCCCCAGCCACGCTGACGCGATGCGGATGATCCTTGAGCTCTTTGAAGAGGTCGGGCCACCCCTTGAAGAGGCGAACATCGTGGCCGTGGGTCACCGCATCGTTCAAGGTGGTCGCTACTTCGATGGCCCCGCGCTGATTGATGAGCGCGTGACCCGACTGATTGATGAGCTCTCCTCGCTGGCGCCGCTGCATAACCCGCCCGCCCTCGTCGGAATCAAGGTTGCCCAGGAGCTGCTGCCGCAGATCCCGCAGGTGGCGGTGTTTGACACTGCGTTCTTCCAGAACCTGCCGGTGGCGTCGGCACTGTACGCCCTCGACCGTGACATTGCGGAACGCTACTCCATCCGCCGTTACGGCGCGCACGGCACCTCCCACCGGTTCGTGTCCCACCGCGTGTCGGAGATTCTGGGTGGGCGCGACCTGAAGCAGATCGTGCTGCACCTGGGGAACGGCGCGTCGGCCTCGGCGATCATTGGGGACCGCGCGATTGATACCTCGATGGGCATGACGCCGCTTGAGGGTCTTGTCATGGGTACCCGCACCGGCGACATTGACCCGGCTGTGACGTTCTACCTGCAGCGCGTCGCGGGCATGAGTGTCGAGGACGTCGATGAGTTGATGAACCGCCGCTCCGGCCTGAAGGGCCTCACGGGCGACAACGACATGCGTCAGGTGCGTGAGGTGGCCCGAAGCGGCGACCAGTCTGCGTCCAAGCGGGCGCGCGAAGCCCTGGACATCTACGTGAACCGCATCGTGAAGTACATCGGTGCCTACACCGCTGAAATGGGCGGCCTGGACGTGCTGACGTTCACGGCTGGCATCGGCGAAAATGACATTGACCTGCGCCGTGAGGTTTGTAAGCGTCTTGAGCCGCTGGGGCTGCTCATTGATGAAGATGCGAACAATCAGAGGCCCCGCAACCCCATCACCATCTCCCGCAAGGGTTCCGTCGCGCGTGTGATGGTCGTTCCCACGAATGAAGAGTTGGCGATCGCAACCCTAGCGATGACGGTTGTCTAAATAGTTGTGTTGGGGCCATCCGGTGTGCGCCGGGTGGCCTCAGTGCAGCTAGGTTGGTTCGGCTGGGGCCGTGCCAGCCAAGTTCGGGTCAGCCAAGTTTGCCGGCCCCACCCCATTTTTCTGTCTGCAAGGAGTGTTGTGTCCGCTTCCATTTACAACCATGGTTTCGCCCGCCTTGGCGCGGTGACGCTCCCCGTGCACCTTGGTGATCCGCAGCGCAACGCGCAGGAGGTTGTCGCGGCGGCGCAGGAGTGCTCTGAGCGCGGCGTTGCGATCGCGGTGTTCCCAGAGTCGACGCTGAGTGGCTACTCCATCGACGACCTGGTCTTCGGCCAGCCGCTGCTAACGGATGTGCGCCACGCATTGGACCAGGTCATCGCCGCTTCGACAGACCTGTTCCCAATCCTGGTGGTGGGCGCGCCTCTTGAACTCCACGACCGCCTCTACAACTGCGCCGTCATCATTCACCGCGGCAAGATTCTGGGTATAACACCCAAAATGCACCTGCCGACGTATTCGGAGTTTTACGAGGAGCGCTACTTCTCAACGCCCTCGTCCCTAGTTTCCGTGGAACAGGTGAGGTGGGAGGGTCGCCTGGTGGCCGCTTCCGAAGAGGACGAGGGCGAGGCAGCCTTCCCCTTCGGCGCCTTCCAAGTGCAGGTTTTGGACGTGCCCCGCCTGGTGCTGGCGGCGGAGATTTGTGAGGACCTGTGGGTCCCGATCCCGCCGTCCTCGGTCGCGGCTTTGCAGGGCGCCACGGTGATCGCGAATCTGTCGGCGTCCCCTGATACGGTGGGGCGGACCAGTACGCGCGGGTCGCTGGTGGAGGCGCACTCCCGCGCAACCCTCACCGCCTACGTCTACACGGCCGCGGGCTTCGGTGAGTCCAGCACGGACCTGTCGTGGGACGGGGAGACGTTGATTTGCGAGGGCGGACGGACGCTGGCTCAAGGTGAGCATTTCGGGCCGGACGTGGACATCACGGTGGCCGATATCGACCTCGACCTGCTTGTGGACGCGCGCAGGAAACAGAACACTTTCGCCGACAACGCACGGATGGCGCAGGTGCCCGCTCCGGCGGTTGTCCAAGTGAGGATGGGTCCGCCCTCGACGGATATCGGGTTTGAGCGGCAGGTGGACGCGGTGCCTTTCCGTGCCGGACTGGAACTCCTAGGAAGCGCGGAAAAGGAGGCGCTGGACATTCAGGTTGCCGCGCTGGTGCGGCGCATGGTGTCCATTGGGAAACCGAAGCTGATTCTGGGCGTGTCGGGCGGATTGGATTCCACGTTGGCGCTGCTGGTGGCGGCGAGGGCGATGGATGTGTTGGGGCGCCCTCGAACCGACATTTTGGCGTACACGATGCCGGGATTTGGGACGACGGCAGTGACGCGAACGAACGCTGAGGACTTGGCCGAGGCCCTAGGAGTAACGTTCGCTGAACTGGACATTCGCCCGGCTGCCTCTGCGATGCTGCAGGCAATGGGGCACCCGTTTGGGAAGGGTGAGGCGGTCTACGACGTCACCTTTGAGAACGTCCAAGCCGGCCTGCGCACGGACTACCTGTTCCGGCTGGCTGGCCAACACGGTGGCATCGTGGTGGGGACCGGGGACCTGTCGGAGCTGGCGCTGGGCTGGTGCACCTTCGGGGTCGGCGACCACATGAGCCACTACGGCGTCAACGCGGGGCTCCCAAAGACGATGATCCAGCAGATCCTGAAGTGGGCCAGTGAGGATGAGCCGTTCGGGGCCGACCTCACCGCCACGGTTCGGTCCATCTTGGAGACGGAGATTTCCCCGGAGCTGGTGCCGGTTGGGGAAGACGGGAGCGGGCAGGCGACGGAGTCGTTCATCGGCCCCTATGAGCTCCAGGACTTCACGCTCTACCACGTTCTGAACAGCGGGTTTGGGCCGGCGAAGATCCTGTTCTTGCAGAGGAAGGCGTGGGGGCATAAGTACTCGGATGCTGAGCTGGTGAAGTGGTTGGAGGTTTTCTTCCGGCGTTTTTTCCAGAACCAGTACAAGCGGTCCACGTTGCCGAACGGGCCGAAGGTGATGGCGGGGGGCTCGCTGTCTCCGCGTGGCGATTGGCGGATGCCGTCGGACGCGTTGGCCGGGGCGTGGTTGCGTGAGGTGGGGGAACTGAAGGTGGCGATCGAGGGCGAGGGCGGGTCTGCCCCCGCATCCGCGCCGACCCCCGTGTCCGGGTCCGCGCCGACCCCCGTGTCCGGGTCCGGGCCTGCGCACACGTCCGCGCCCGCCCCCACGGACGCCCCCACGGCCGCGTCCGCCAAGGAGGAAATCTGATGACTTGGGTTGTATTCGTCCTCGCACTGCTATTCGGGGCTGCCGCTGGCGGGCTGTGGATCTGGGGGCGCGTTGCGGACGGTAAGCAGCGGGCATACTTGTTCGCCGGGGGCGCCATTGCCCTGATCCAGGCGCTGACCTTCGGCGTGATGGCCACATACCCGTCCATTCAGAGCCCCGGATACATCGTGGCTTTGGTGGTCGTTGGTGCAGGGCTTGTCGGGGCGCTGGCGTTGCTGGCGAAAAAGGCTGGGGACTGAGCACCGCCAAGGCCCGCGGGACTGGCCAATCGCAAGACCGAACGTTATCCCCAACATCGGGGGTTAATCCCGGGATTAACCCCCGATCATGCGCCACAACGTTCGGTCTTAGAAAGCCGAGGGCGCCACACCCTAAAGTGCAGCGCCCTCGTACAGGAAACCGTCCGCATGCGGAAACCGCACGCGCGCGGGAACCCTAAACCCGCAAAACCTACGCCTTCTTCGGCTCCGTCATGGAGTAGACGTTCAGAGCAACATCCAGCTGCTCCGGCGTGACCTCTCCGCGCTCCACGAATCCGAGGTCCTCAACGGCCTCACGCACCGTCATGTCCTCCTTGACGGAATGCTTCGCGATCTTAGCGGCGGCCTCATAGCCAATCAGGCGGTTCAGCGGCGTCACGATAGACGGGGAGGATTCCGCGTAACGCAGGCACGCATCCACGTTTGCCGTGATCCCATCGACGCAGCGGTCCGCAAGCGTTGCCGACACGTTGCCAAGGATGTTGATGGAGTCCAGCAGGTTGGATGCCATCACAGGCAGCATCACCAGCAGGTCGAAGTTACCCTGTGCACCTGCGAAAGCGATCGTTGCGTCGTTTCCGATGACCTGGGCAGCCACCATAACCGTTGCCTCCGGCAGCACGGGGTTCACCTTGCCCGGCATGATGGAGGAGCCCGGCTGCAGGTCAGGAAGGTTGATTTCGCCAAGGCCCGTGCGGGGTCCGGAGCCCATCCACCGTAGGTCGTTCGCGATCTTCACCAGGGAAACCGCAACCGTACGCAGCTGACCGGACAGCTCCACCAGGGAGTCCTGCGCGGCCTGAGCCTCAAAGTGGTTGTGTGCCTCAACGAACGGAAGGCCCGTGTTCTCCGAGATCAGCTCAATAACCCGAGCAGAGAACCCCGCCGGCGTATTGATCCCGGTGCCGACAGCCGTGCCGCCCAGGGGCAGTTCAGCCAGACGCGGCAGTGCGGATTCCACGCGCTCAATCCCGTACTTCACAGCCTGGGCGAATCCGGAGAACTCCTGGCCCAGCATGATTGGGGTTGCGTCCATCAGGTGGGTGCGCCCCGACTTCACGACGTCCTTGAACTCCACAGCCTTCGCGTCCAGCGACTTCTCCAGCGTGCGTAGCCCCGGCAGCAGCACCTCAACGACTGCCTGGTATGCGGCAATGTGGATTGAGGAGGGGAACACGTCATTGGAGGACTGCGATGCGTTCACGTGGTCGTTCGGGTGAACGCCGCTGGTGATGCGGTTTGCGAGCGTCGCTACGACCTCGTTCGTATTCATATTCGAGGACGTTCCCGAACCCGTCTGGAATACGTCAATCGGGAATTCCTTGTCGTGCTTACCCGCAATGACCTCATCGGCAGCCTGGACAATGGCCTGCGCAATCTCAGCATCCACAACGCCCAGTTCCAGGTTCGCCAGCGCAGCCGCACGCTTGATCTGGCCAAGTGCCGCAATGTGGTGCGCCTTCAGCGTCTCACCCGAAATCGGGAAGTTCTCAACCGCACGCTGGGTTTGTGCGCTGTAAAGGGCCTCTGCGGGGACCTTCACCTCTCCCATTGTGTCGTGCTCGATGCGGTATTCGGTCATGTTTCGTCTCCTTGGAGTTCTCTTATTTCTAGGTCTTGAGTATTGGCGAGGGCGCCCTCGCCCCTACGTTGGTCTGTACGGACTGACGACGACTTCCACGCGTTGGAGGTCCTTGACCTCGGCATATCCGGTGGTTGCCATGGCGCGGCGTAACGCGCCAATGAAGTTCAGGTAGCCGTCGTCGCGCATGGAGGGCCCATATAGGATCTGCTTGAACGTGCCAACGGTCCCCACCTGGGCGCGGTGGCCGCGGGGAACTTCCGGGTGCGTGGCTTCGCTGCCCCAGTGCCACCCATGACCCGGTGCTTCCGTTCCGCGGGCGAGCGCCGCACCCAGCATCACCGCGTCCGCCCCGCACGCGATCGCTTTGATCATGCTGCCGGACGTGCCCATGCCGCCGTCGGCAATGACGTGAACGTAGCGGCCCCCGGATTCGTCTAGGTAGTCCCGTCGAGCCGCCGCCACGTCCGCAATTGCCGTCGCGTTCGGCGCGTGGATGCCAAGGGACTGACGCGTTGAGTGTGCCGCTCCCCCACCGAATCCGACGAGGACACCCGCGGCTCCCGTCCGCATCAGGTGCAGCGCAGCGGTGTAGGTGGCGACGCCGCCGACCACGACGGGGACGTCAAGTTCGTAGATGAAACGCTTCAGGTTCAGCGGTTCGGCGCGCCCCGAGACGTGTTCCGCCGACACCGTCGACCCGCGGATCACGAACAGCTCAATACCCGCTTCAACGGCGGTGCGCCAATGCCGTTGCGTTCGTTGTGGCGACAGACGCCCCGCCACGACCACGCCGGCCGCGCGCATCTCCTCCAGCCGCCTGCCAATCAACTCATCTTGGATTGGCGCGGAGTAGATTTCCTGTAAGCGGCGGGTAACCTCTGTGTCGGGTAGGGACACGATTTCGTCGAGGACGGGGAGCGGGTCTTCGTATCGGGTCCACAGACCGTCGAGGTCGAGGACGCCAACCCCGCCCAATCTCCCCAGCTCAATCGCAGTTTGCGGGCTCATCACAGAGTCCATGGGGGCACCCAAGACGGGAATGTCTAAGTGGTAGGCGTCCAGTTGCCAGGAGACGTTCACGTCCTCCGGGTCGCGGGTGCGTCTGGCTGGAATCAAAGCTATGTCATCCAAGCTGTAGGCACGGCGCCCACGCTTTCCGCGTCCTATCTCCACCTCGTAGCTCACCGCTCCAGTCTATTATGTGCTTCGGCTCCGCCGCAGGGACCTAGGCCGCACAGTGTTCCCCGGGGTGGCGATCCCCGGGGTGGCGATCCCCAAGCTCCGGCTCCGCGCGCCGGCCCCACCGCCCGAACCTAGGCCGTACAGTGTCCCCTGGGTGGCGATCCCCAAGCTCCGGCTCCGCGCGCCGGCCCCACCGCCCGAACCTAGGCCGCACAGTGTCCCCTGGGTGGCGATCCCCAAGCTCCGGCTCCGCCGCCCGAACCTGGGGCCAATGTACTTGGTGTCGGAGGGAGCTGTGACAATGGTGGCATGACGAATAGTAGTGGATGGGCAGAGGGTCCTTGGCTGGGCTTTGACACGGAGACCACAGGGGTATCTCCAAAGAGGGACCGGATAGTCACGGCGGCTGTCGTGTGGCGCAGCGCGACCGCGGAGTTTACGGCGGATGGCAATGACAGGGTGCAGACGTGGTTGGCTGACCCGGGCATACCGATTCCTCCGGCGGCGGCGCGGGTGCACGGGATCTCAACGGAGCAGGCGCGGCGGGAGGGCCGGCCGCCCGCACAGGTCGTTGATGAGGTATGTGGGGCGCTGGCCGAAGGACTGCAGGCGGGTGGGACCGTAGTGGTGTTCAATGCCGGGTTCGACCTGCCACTGCTGGATGCGGAAGCGAAGCGCAACGGTGTGGAACCGCTGGCGAACAGGGTGCGTGAAGGTGCGGTAACCGTGGCTGACCCGCTGGTGCTGGACCGCGCATTGGACAGGTACAGGAAAGGTAAGCGTACGCTGTCCGATCTAGCCTACGTGTACGGTGTGGATGTCCCATCCGATACGCACCAGGCGCACGTGGATGCGACGCTAGCCTTGGACCTGCTGCACGCGATTGTCGCCAAGTACCCCCAGCTGACGTCCATGGATCACCGGGAGTTCCACGACTTCCAGGCATCAGCCCACCGGGAATGGGCGGAAGGGTTCCAACGGTTCATGCGCTCCAAAGGTCGTGACGTGCACATAAGCCCCCAGTGGTTTTAGCCTCCCAGCTGCCGGCACCTCCGGTGCCCCACGCAGCCACCGCCCGGCAGCACCTCCAGCGCTCCACGCCCCACCGCCGACGGTCTTGGCGCGCATGCGTTTCCCTAAGACCGAACGTTGTGGGGCATGACCGAGGGTTAATCCCGGGATTAACCCTCGATATTGGGGATAACGTTCGATCTTAGGATCGGGGGCGCTAGCCTCGATCAGCACCCACTGCGGGTACCCGCTGCAACTGACACCAACACCGAAAGGCGCCTAGACCTGTGGGAACCCGCGGTCCGCGGTTACTTCCCAGACGCCCGGTAGTTCGGTGCCTGTGAAGTGATCGTCACGTCGTGGGGGTGCGATTCACGCAAACCCGCAGCGGTGATCTGAATCAGCCGCCCATGATCCCGCAGGTGGTCCAAGGTTGGGGAACCGGTGTAGAACATCGACTGCTGCAACCCGCCGACCAACTGGGACACATTCGCCGCTAGCGAGCCCGCGTAAGGGACCTGCCCCTCAATGCCTTCTGGCACCAAGTCATCATCACTTGCAGTTTCAGCCTGGAAGTAGCGGTCCTTGGAGAACGACTTGCGCCCCCGCGAACTCATCGCAGACATCGACCCCATGCCGCGGTAAACCTTGTACTGCTTGCCACCGCTGAACACCAGATCACCCGGCGCTTCCTCACACCCCGCCAGGAGAGAACCAAGCATGACCGTGGACGCACCCGCGACCAGAGCCTTCGCGATGTCGCCCGAGTACTGAAGACCACCGTCCGCAATCAATGGAACATCCGCTGGTGAACACACCTTTGACGCCAAGTCGATTGCAGTGATCTGCGGGACCCCCACACCGGCTACGACCCGCGTCGTGCAAATGGAGCCCGGCCCAACCCCGACCTTCACAGCGTCCACGCCCGCATCGATAAGTGCGGCTGCGCCCTCTTCTGTGGCAATGTTCCCGCCGATGATTTGAACGCCATCAAACCCTGAGTCGGCCTTCAAGTCGCGGATCATCTGGAGTGCCAGCTCCGCGGCACCATTGGCAGTATCAACGACCAACACGTCAACGCCAGCCTCCGCCAGCGCTTCCGCACGCTCTATTGCATCCCCCCAGTAGCCAACGGCGGCACCAACCAGCAGTCGGCCAGCCGCGTCCTTCGAGGCATCCGGGTACTGCTCCGTCTTCACGAAATCCTTGACCGTGATCAGACCGGACAGGCGGCCGGCGTCGTCAACTAAGGGGAGCTTTTCGACGCGGTGCTCACGCAGTAGCGCCTTCGCGTCTTCCCGGTCAATGTCTGCGGGCCCGGTGATCAGAGGCATCTTTGTCATGCACTCACCAACGGTCTTTGTGGCCCACTCCGAAGAGGGCACAAACCGCAGGTCGCGGTTGGTGATTATGCCGAGCAAATACCCGCCCTGGTCCACCACCGGAAGACCAGAAACCTTATAGCGCCCACAAAGCTCATCCAGCTGCTCAATAGTGGCGTCCACCCCGACCGTCACCGGATCAGCAACCATTCCCGACTCACTGCGCTTCACCAGACGCACTTGGTCAGCCTGATCCGCAATGGATAGGTTCCGATGGATGACGCCCAGTCCTCCCAGACGCGCCATCGCGATGGCCATGCGTGATTCTGTGACGGTATCCATGGCCGCCGACAGAAGCGGGATCCTCAAGGTGAGGTTGCGCGTCACCCTGGTTGAGGTGTCCACGTCCATAGGAACAACAGACGTTACTTCTGGAAGAAGAAGCACGTCATCGTAGGTAAGCCCGGTTCCGAAAAATTTGTCTGTACGGTAATGCCCCATGCCTGAACATTGTAGTCCGCCGCAGCAGATGCGACGGACCAGACCACCCAGTTACGAAACACCCTTATGTAATCGGTCATCCACGAACAGGATCACTGAGGTAGGTGACACTCAGAAAACACCACGCTTTTGGAGGCGAAGATTCTGGTCAAGGTGGCTGAGTGAGCATCCAGCCACTAACCCGCAGACCACCGATCACTTGCGTTCACTTGTGCTTTCGGCGAAATAGCATAACTAGGTTCTGCAAGACCTTGAAAGTAGCGCTAAGGGATCCTATCCTCTTAGTAAAGTAAGGGAATGTCCGAAGGCGTACGAATTGAAGTGCCCTGCGACGTTTGGAAACGATATTAGGGGGCACACTTCACGATGGCGGAGATCACAGAGCTTCCCGCGCCACTAATCGAACAATGGGAATGGCAGTATGAAGGAGCTTGCCGGACCTTAGACACCGAAATGTTCTTTCACCCCGATGGTGAACGGGGGCCATCCCGACGCAATCGTGCCGCAGAAGCCAAGCGGATCTGTGCGGGCTGCCCCGTGATGATGGAATGCCGTATCCACTCCTTCCGCGCCAAGGAGCCATACGGCGTTTGGGGTGGACTGACAGAGGAAGAACGCCGGAAGCTCCTGCGTGACATGACCATGGGCAGACTGACCGACGCAGCCTCGTAGAGAACGCGCAGCAAGGATAAGGGCCGGAATCGCAAAATCTGCGATCCCGGCCCCTTTAGCTTCCTAATGCCCCAGAAGCTACACGGATAACTGGGGGTCACGGTACAACAAAGGCCCGGCCGAAACATCGACCGGGCCTTTTGAGACGCTGCGACTACTTAGCCAAGCTTGGCCAGCACGTCGCGGGTGGTGAGGATCAAGTAGTCCTCTCCGCCCACGGAAACTTCAGTTCCACCGTAGCGGCTGTAGATCACGGTGTCACCAACGGCAACGTCCATCGGTACACGGTTTCCCTTGTCGTCGATGCGCCCCGGACCCACTGCAACAACTTCACCCTGCTGCGGCTTTTCCTTAGCCGTGTCGGGAATAACCAGGCCGGACGAGGTCGTCTTCTCAGCATCCTGGGTCTTGATTACCACGCGATCTTCGAGCGGTTCAATGGAGATCGACACTGTCGCACTCCCTTTCTAACTGCCAATAACTATCTGCTTTCAGTTGGGCCAAGGCCCCGGTGCCCTGCCGTCGCGGGGGTCAAAGCACCAAACTGATCGAAGAACACCCTTCGGCTTCTTCCATCTGGGTAATAGTCTAAGACCGATCTGGCACTCAGACAAGCCGAGTGCCAACTTTTGCCCGGATTGTGCTCAAACTAGCGTTCGGGAACGTTTGTCGGGCAGAATCATTACCAATGTCGCGGCTCACCAAGGAGAACCGAATGCCTCTGGAATTTGCGCAGTCAGGACGCTCCACGGTTGGCGTTGAGTGGGAACTGCAACTGGTAGACAAGGATTCCAATGACCTGCGCCAAGCAGCAGACGCGGTCATCAAAAAAGCCCGTGAAGACAAAGAGCTTTCCCCCCACGTCCACCGCGAAATGCTTCTAAACACGGTCGAAGTGACAACGAAGAAGCGCAACACGATCCCCGAATGCCTTGAAGACCTGCGATACGGCGTAACCTCCCTCCGTCCCATCACGGATGATCTACGAATAGACCTAGCAACCGCAGGCAGCCACCCGTTTGCGCGCCCAACGTACCAGCGGGTCACTGACTCCAAGCGTTACGCGGAGCTGGTGGAGCGCACGCAATACTGGGGACGCCAAATGCTCCTCTACGGCGTCCACGTTCACGTCGGTGTTGAAGACCGCGCGAAGGTCCTGCCGATCTGCAACGCCCTCGTCACCCGGGCTGGCCAGCTTCAGTCGCTGGCTGCGTCTTCCCCATTCTGGGCCGGTCAGGACACGCACTATGCCTCCAACCGCGCCATGGTTTTCCAGCAGCTCCCCACCGCCGGCATGCCCCCACAGTTCCACAAATGGGAGGAGTTGGAGCGGTATCACGATGGAATGGCGAAGACCGGCGTGATCGACTCTTTCGATGAGCTCAGGTGGGACGTGCGCCCATCCATCAATCTGGGGACCGTGGAGATCCGCATTTTTGACGCGTGCACCAACATCTTGGAAGTGGAAGCGCTGGCGTCCCTGTCGCACTGCCTTGTGGAGTACTTCTCCTCCATGGTTGACGCCGGGGAGAAGATGCCGATACTGCCGCAGTGGTTCATTGAGGAGAACAAGTGGCGCTCTGCCCGTTACGGGATGGACGCGATCCTGATCTTGGATGAAGACGGGAATGAGGAACACGTCCGCGACACCGTTGAGCGGATGATAGAGGAGCTGGAGCCGACAGCGCAGAAGCTCGGCTGCCTTGATGGCTTACGTAAGGTGCGTCAGATTCTCACGTTCGGCGCGTCTTACCAGCGCCAGCGGGCGGTGGCGGCCGCCGACCCGAAACACGCCCTCGACAACGTCGTGGAACTTATGCGCGCTGAGATGGGCGCAGATTCTCCGCTATCCCCGCAGACGTTCCTAGATATCCGCCAAAGCGGATCCACGCACACGGGGGCGGGACGGCGTATTTAGGCGGGACCTAGGCGACGTAGATTTCGGATAGTTCCATTCCGGAGTCCGGGCCAAAGTTCGTGGGCGAGGGCGGAAGGCCCGCGTCCACCAGCAGGTAACCTAGGGCAGCGATCTGCGCGCCGTTGTCCGTACACAGCCGCATCGGCGGGATCCTCACGGAGATGCCCGCGCTTTCCGCCCTCGCCCCCAAAAGGGAACGCAATCTTGAGTTTGCCGCGAAACCGCCACCCACGATTATCGTGTCGCACCCGTGGTCAACCGCCGCACGCACAGCCTTCGCGGATAGGGAATCGTTGACGGACTCTGAGAAACCGGCGGCGACCTGCGCCCGGTCCGCATCGGGATACTCACTCAGGTAGCGGGATACGGCCGTCTTTAGTCCGGAGAACGAAAAGTCGTATTTGTAGCGTTCCTTGTCCTTACCGGCGTGCAGCCCGCGCGGGAAACGCACCGCTTCGGGGTCATCCGCGGAGGCCGCCAGGCGGTCCATGTGTGGCCCGGCCGGGTAGGGCAGCCCCAGAAGGCGGCCGACCTTGTCGAAGGCCTCCCCCGCTGCGTCGTCCAGGGTCCCACCCAGCTCCGTGACGGAAAGCGCCAAATCCTCCACGAGCAGCAAGTTGGAGTGTCCGCCCGATGCCACCAACCCAATGAACCGCTCCGGAAGTGGGCCGTGCTCAAACATGTCGACGGCCAGGTGCCCGATCACGTGGTTCACGCCGTAGAGCGGCCGGTCCAGCGCCAGCGCCAGCCCCTTCGCGGAAGTGATCCCGACGGTCAGGGACCCGATCAGTCCGGGGCCCGCGGCGCACGCTATCGCGTCAACGTCGCCCAGACTCACGCCTGCTTTGGCGAGGGCGGCGTCCAGGGTGGGGATGAAACATTCCAGATGGGCGCGGGAAGCGATCTCCGGGATGATGCCACCGTAGCGGACGTGCTGGTCCATGGAGGTTGCGGTCACGTCGCCAAGCAACTGTCCGTTGCGGACGAGGGCGATGCCGGTTTCGTCGCACGTGGACTCAATACCGAGGATTAGGGGTTCAGAACTCACGTACGGCAGCTTACTGCTCCGCCGTGCCCGCCCAAGTTTGTGTGTGAGAGACGTTACGACGAAGGCCGGCACCTGCGAAGCGCGAGGTGCCGGCCTACGTCGAGTCGTTTAAGAAAACGTGAGCCCTAAGGGGGTAACCGGGAACCCTAGTGAGTAACAGTGAACCCGAGGGGCTGAAGATCGGTTTCCTTAGAGGAGGAGCCAATGAGGAGTTGGAAGTCGCCTGGCTCCACGACGCGAGCCCCCGCGGCGTTCACGATGGTGCAGTCTGCCACTGGAACAGTGATTTCTACGGCCTTCGTTTCTCCTGGTGCCAGGGGCACCCGCGCGAAAGTCTTGAGCTCCTTGTCAGCCCACGACGCACTTGTGACCAGGTCCCGAACGTAACCCTGGACGACCTCGACCGTTGGGCGATCCCCGCTGTTCGTTATCGGAATCGTCGCGCGGACGGTGTCGTTCATTCCTAGGACTTCCGCTTCCAATGCGCCCTCGCCATAGACAACCGTGGTGTAGGACCGGCCCTCACCGAATGCGAACAGGGGGTCTTGCGTCAGGTCTGCGTATCTGTCGCCATGCTGCCCACGGATCTGGTTGTAGTAAGTGGGCTGCTGGCCCACGTGGCGCGGGAACGACACCGACAGGCGCCCGGTCGGTTCAGTGATGCCCGCGATGATTTCCGCTATCGCCCGTCCGCCCTGCTGACCGGGATTGGCGACCCACAGTAGGGCCTGCGCATCCAACGCAGACTGCGGCAGGACCAGCGGCTTGGAGGCCATTAGTACCACGATCAGCGGCTTCCCGGTCGCGGCTAGGGCGTTGAGGAGCTCAACTTGCCCACCAACCAGCTCCAAGGTGGCAGTGGAGCGCCCCTCACCCACCAGCTCAATGCGGTCGCCCACGACTGCGACAACGTAGTCGGCGTCCTCGGCCGCCGCCACTGCCTCATCAATGGACGCCTGATCTGGCGCTTCGATGACCACAATTGGCCAGCGAGGCTGCCCGTCCGGATGCGTCGGGCCATCCGGGTGCGGCTCTAGGTGGGAGATGCTTGGGCCAGCCACCGTCGTTATCTCCCAATTGTCCGGCGTTACTTCGCGGATCCCGTCGAGGACGGTCGTAATTGTGGACCGCGGATGCCCATCCGGCATCCAGTCAATCTGCCCTGAAGAGCCCGCCCAGTCTCCCAGCTGCGACTGCGCGTCATCAGCGAGATGGCCGATGACCGCCACCTTCTTCGCCGGTCCGTCCACACTGATGGGAAGGGTACCGTCGTTTTGCAACAGGACGACAGATTCGCGCGCAATCTGAAGGTTTACTGACTGGTGCTCAGCGTTGCCGATCAGAGGGTGTTCCTCCCCCATGTTCGCTTGCGGAATTCGGACGTCCTCAAACAAACCCAACTCAAACTTGAGGGTAAGGATGCGGCGCACGGCCTTCTCAACATCCTCATCCGTGATGAGTCCTTCTTCGAGCGCTTCCAGGGCGCCTTCGAAAAACAACGGCGTGGTCATCACCATGTCGTTACCCGCAAGAACCGCGGCGGCTGCTGCCCGCTTGTAGTCGGGCTGAACCTTCTGTTCCCAAACCATGCGACCCACGTTGTCCCAGTCGGTAACCAGGGTGCCACCGTAGTTCCATTCGCCACGCAAAACATCGGTGAGCAGCCAGTCGTTGATCGTGATGGGGACACCGTCGATCGTCTGGTAGCCCAGCATGAACGCTCCAACGCCCTCCTTCGCGACCCGTTCGTAGGGAGGGAGGAACCAGGAGCGCAACTTCCGGTGTGACAAGTCCGCCTCTGAGGCATCCCGCCCGCCTTGCGTTTCGGAGTATCCGGCGAAATGTTTGGCGGTTGCGATTAGGGCCGTGGGATCCGCGGCACCTCCACCCTGGTAGCCGCGAACCATTGCGGACGCGAGCTCCCCGATCAGGTACGTGTCTTCACCGAACGTTTCGTTCACGCGTCCCCATCGCAGGTCACGGGTGACGTCGAGGACGGGCGAGAACGTCCAGTGCACACCCGTCGTCGCGCCCTCGACCGCCGTGATTCGGGCGGCTTGTTCGACGAGGGCGGGATTCCACGTGGCGGACATTCCCAACTGGGTTGGGAAGATGGTGGCGCCTTCCCAGAAGGAATAGCCGTGAATGAGGTCGTCCGCGACGAGCAGCGGAATCTGGAGTTCGGTGGTCGCCGTCAGTTCGTGCGCTTCGCGAACCGTCTGGGGCGAGGCGTGCAGGATGGACCCGGCGTGGCGTTCGAGGACGGGGAACTTCGCGCCCTCGCGCGCGTCCAACTGGAGCATCTGGCCGACCTTCTGCTCACGCGACATCCTAGAGATCAGGTCGTCAACGCGCTGGGGTATCGGTAGGTCGGGATTCTGATAGGGAAGGGGTGTCGTCTTCATTGATTTCAAACCTAACTTTGGCTGGGGTTTGGTGGGATTCGGGATAACGTCAGCGTACGGAGCGGATCCACCAGATGACAGCGGCGCCAAGCCCTAGAAAATAAAGGCGTAGAGTTCGATCCGTCGCTCGTCGCGATTAGTAGTCTCAGCTTCGAAGGTGGCATGGCGGCCACACAAAAGCTACTTGATTTGGATGTCCCACCGACCGCGATTGTTGCTTTCAATGACATCATGGCAACAGGAAGTATTTCGGCAGCTAGGGCCGCGGCTTGGAGACTCCCGAAGACCTAAGCGTCATGGGATTCGATGACACGTACGCAAAGCTCTGGCCCGACCCTCCCCTGTCAACTGTGCGTCTCCCCTTGCGTGAGATGGGGATGGCTGGGCTGGTAACTGCGGTGTCGATGTCGCGCGGAAAAGAGCCGATCGCGAACCAGAGTCAACTAGTCACTTCATTGGTCTTGAGGGGCTCCACGGGTCCGGCGAAGAAACCGGGGTCCCTCCTAATCTGAGCTGCAGGAGGAGACGGTCCTGCGGCTAGGGGTTCCTAGACTGTCGAAGGTTGTGGCAGGTTATCGATGGTTGTGCCCGGGAACAACGTCCGATAGTCAGCCACGACCTTCGATAGTTCTCCGCCAAGATAGCGACTCAAACACGCCGAAGCCGGGCCCACCCGAAGGTGAGACCCGGCTTCCAGCATTAGTTGTTTACAGACCCTTGAAAGTCGCCTTCGACAGTTGGCGGTTCAGGGTCGCGATGACATCCAGCGGGATCTCCTTCGGGCACACCGCGGAGCACTCACCAATGTTGGTGCAGCCACCGAAGCCTTCGGCGTCCATCTGGTTCAGCATGTTCACAACACGTGACAGGTTCTCCGGCTGGCCCTGCGGCAGCAGCCCCAACTGGGTGACCTTCGCGGAGGTGAACAGCATCGCGGATGCGTTGGGGCACGCCGCAACACAGGAACCACAGCCGATGCAGGCGGCGGCCTCAAACGCGAGGTCGGCCTTCGGCTTCGGAACCAGCGTCACGTTGGCGTCCGGCGCAGCACCCGTGTTCACGGAGATGTAGCCACCAGCCTGAATGATGCGGTCAAACGCGCTACGGTTCACAACCAGGTCCTGAATCAGTGGGAACGCGGTTGCGCGCCACGGTTCAATGGTGATTGTGTCCCCATCGTTGAAGGAACGCATGTGCAACTGGCAGGTCGTTGTCTGCTCTGGGCCATTGGCGATACCGTCAATGACGATGCCACACTGGCCACAGATTCCCTCACGGCAGTCAGAGTCAAACGCGACTGGATCTTCACCGCGTGCGAAGAGCTCTTCGTTCAGGATGTCGAGCATCTCCAAGAATGACGAGTCCTCAGATACCCCGCGAACCTCGTACTCATGCATTGCACCTTCGGCGTCTGGATTTGCCTGGCGCCAAATTCTTAGTTTCAGGTTCACTTGTAGCTCCGCTGTTTCAGTTCGATGTTCTTGTAAACCAAGGGCTCCTTGTGCAGGATCGGTGGGTTGTCGTCACCGGTGAACTCCCACGCAGAGACGAAGAGGAAGTCCTTATCGTCACGCTTGGCTTCGCCCTCTTCCGTCTGGGACTCTTCGCGGAAGTGGCCTCCCGCTGATTCCTCACGGTTCAATGCGTCGATACACATTAGTTCGCCCAGTTCAAGGAAGTCGGCTACGCGGCCGGCCTTCTCAAGGGACTGGTTCATTTCGCCGACGCTCTTACCAGGCACGCGCAGGTTCGTCCAGAACTCCTTACGCAGTTCGCGGATCAAACCGATGGCCTTCAGCAGGCCTTCACGTGTACGGCTCATGCCGCAGTATTCCCACATGATGTGGCCCAGTTCCTTGTGGAACGAATCGGCAGAGCGGTTGCCCTGCATGGCCATCATCTTGTTGATGCGCTCCTGTGCTGATCTCTTGGCCTCAGCCACGTCAGCATTGGTCTCATCCAGCTTCGGGAATGCGAACGCGGTGGACAGATAGTCACACATGACGCCTGGCAGTGCGAAGTAGCCATCAACGAGGCCTTGGAGGAGCGCAGACGCGCCTAGTCGGTTTGCGCCGTGGTCGGAGAAGTTCGCTTCGCCGGCAACATACAGACCCGGGAGGTTGGATTCGAGGTCGTAGTCGACCCACAGGCCACCCATCGTGAAGTGAACCGCCGGGTAGATACGCATCGGAACCTCATACGGATCCTCACCGGTAATCCGCTCATACATATCGAACAGGTTGCCGTACTTCGCGGAAACGCCGGCCTTACCGAAGCGACCAATGGCCTCTTCGAAGTCCAGGTAAACACCGCGGCGCTCACCGTTGACCTTAGGGCCCACGCCCTTGCCCGCGTCACACATGTTCTTCGCCTGACGCGACGCGATGTCACGGGGAACCAGGTTACCGAACGCCGGGTAGATACGCTCCAGGTAGTAGTCGCGATCTTCCTCTGGGATATCGCGAGGATCCTTTTCGCAATCCTCAGCGTTCTTCGGCACCCAGATGCGGCCGTCGTTACGCAGCGACTCTGACATGAGGGTCAGCTTCGACTGCTGGTCGCCGTGCTGCGGGATGCAGGTCGGGTGGATCTGCGTGTAGCAGGGGTTCCCGAAGTATGCGCCCTTCTTGTATGCCCGCCAGATGGCGGTTCCGTTACAGCCCATCGCGTTGGTGGACAGGAAGAAGACGTTGCCGTATCCGCCGGTTGCGAGGACGACGGCGTCAGCCGTGTACGTCTCCAGCTCACCGTTGACCATGTTGCGGCAGACAATGCCGCGTGCGCGACCGTCGGAGACGATTAGCTCAATCATCTCATGGCGGGAGTGTTCCTTCACCGTGCCCGCAGCTACCTGACGCTCCAGAGCCTGGTAGGCACCTAGAAGAAGCTGCTGGCCTGTTTGGCCACGTGCGTAGAAAGTACGGGAAACCTGCACGCCACCGAATGAACGTGTGTCCAAGTATCCGCCGTACTCACGCGCGAACGGCACGCCTTGGGCTACGGCCTGATCGATGACGTTCACCGAGCATTCCGCCAAACGATACACGTTGGTTTCGCGTGCGCGGTAGTCGCCACCCTTAACCGTGTCAACGAAGAGTCGCTCAACGCTGTCGTCATCGTTGCGGTAATTCTTCGCGGCATTGATGCCACCTTGAGCTGCGATGGAGTGGGCGCGACGCGGCGAATCTTGGTAGAAGAAGACATCTACGTTGTAGCCTTGTTCGCCAAGCGAAGCAGCCGCGGAGGCGCCGGCTAGGCCGGTCCCAACCACGATGATGCTGAGTTTGCGGCGGTTAGCCGGATTGACCAGCTTCACCTCATTCTTGCGTGTGGACCACACCTTGGACAGGGGCACGTTTCGCGGTGCCTTGGTGTCCTCAATGTCGCCCCCGACCCTGTATAGGCCGTCCACGAGTTTGTCGTCAGTCATTTTTCTCATTTCCTCTTCAAACGCCCTAGTGGATGACGCCGACAGCAATGAACAGTGGCGGCAGCATGAACATCACGAAGATCGCGCCCGCAACGATGCCGGACAGCCACAGCATGAATGTGCGTGTGTTCTTGCGAACCCATCCCATTGTCTGGAAGGCAGACCAGAAGCCGTGTCCGACGTGTGCGGTCACCAACGCCACGAAGATCAAGTAAACGATGAAAACCCACGGCTGCTGGAATGAGGCAACCACCATCTCATACGGTGATGCGTCAGCTGCGAAGCCCGTGCGGATGGTCATCGTCGTGAACTGGAGGAGGTGGAGAACGATCAGGAAGATCAGTAGTACGCCGGTGATGCGCATGGTGCGTGCCGCATAGGCGTCCACCGCGCTCTTCTTCACGACGTAGGCCATCTTCCTGGCCTTCTTCGACTTCGCCCAGACGGAGAAAGCGGAGATGATGTGGATAAGGATCGCAGCCAGCATGAGCGCGCGGAACACCCAGATAAACCCGCCCTTGGGGAATATCGGGTACAAGGCGTCGCTCTTGAGCCAGTGTGCGTAGTGATCATAGGCTTCGGGGCCTATGAATAGTTTCAGGTTCCCATATGAGTGGAACAGCAGGAATAGAACAAGGAAGAGTCCCGACAGCGCCATCAACTGTTTTACGAACACGGTCGTAGTCCAGGCGCGCCGCTTCTTCAGTGCGACAGTATTAGTGGCCATGTGCCCAACAGTAACGAAGGCATATCGATCTGGCTGAGGACTTGGTCCCAGGTCTGTTTTGCCCCGACGCCAGAACGCCCGTTTTCCGCGGAATCACGGTCTTTCCTCGGGTCGAGGGCGACCGTCAAACGTTGCGTGCAACACACGCTTTCGAGGCGTATTTTCCCCGCGAAATCACTGTTTTCGCAACGCCCCCTTTCGGAAATAGGTAATTCGGAAAAATGTGCCTCAGGTTGCACACGGGGTCTCTACGCAAGATAGTGGGATTTGTGAGCACACTGAAGCCCTACCTGCATTGGCCAGAAGGCCTCCATAGGGACCCGGAAGGGCATTGGACGGAGACTTCTGGAGATCCGGTGACGGACGCGGACACGCTCAAGCGCCTAGGCGCCCTCGCCCTGCCGCCCGCGTGGAGGCATGTGTGGGCTTCAGAGGATCCCACTGCGCGTGTGCAGGCGCGCGGCATAGATTCTCGCGGTCGCGTCCAGTACAGGTACTCAAGAGAAGCGATGGAGAGAGCCGCGGAGAACCGCTTCGACCACATGCTTCACTTCGCGCAGACACTTCCCATGATGCGCGCCAAAGTTCTGGCTTCTCTTAGGCGCCGGCCCCCTAAACCCGACGCAGATCAAGTCACGGCGCTGGCTGTACGACTCTTAGACCTGGGCCTTTTCCGCGTTGGCACCGACAGGTACGTACACGACAATCACACCTACGGGCTCACCACGCTTGAACCCTCGCACGTGAGCGTTGCCGGACACGTCATCAATTTTGACTTCATCGGCAAGGAGCATTTGCGCCAGGTGCACTCCGTAGAGGACAGACATGCCGCAAGCGTCATGAGGCGTCAGCTGGAAGCCCTTGCCGATGCCG
>CAYFOT010000019.1:27250-28673 GCA_964344825.1 uncultured Actinomyces sp. | reverse complement strand
CACCTCCGACCCTGTCGTGGGACCGAACGCACCTACCGTTTCGCGCCTGTCCGGGAGTAGCCGGTACAGGACAAATGATGCGGTGAACGCGAAGTTCGGCGTCAAGGGCGGCCCACTGTTCGTGGCAACCGGAGTCGATTTTGCAGATGCGCTTCCAATTGGTCCCGTAGTGGGTATTACCGGTAGGACGCTGTTCTTGGTGCCGCGCACGTCCGTCGATCCGAAGACCTTAAACGCAATGAAGGCTCTGTCTCCTTCGGGGAAGCTGTCTTCTCGGTTGGTGCTCTCTAATGGGTCGTGCATACCCGCTCCGGTTGTGACGGAGTGGATTACGAAGCCCGGCTCCGGCGTGCGGAACGTGTACTTGGTCGGCGGAAAGGGAGTGCTGGCACCGCCGGTGCAGAGCTTGACGCAGTGTAAGTAGACGGCGGCGCGGCACCGGCACCCGTGCTTTCTCGCACGGGTGCGCCAGTATCGGCGCCTGTCATATTTGGGTTGGGGTTTTGGTCGTGACTGAACACTCTCTTGCCAGACATGTTGATGAAAGCCGGACAAGGTTCGGGGCTCCCCTGATTCTCGCGCTAGGTGCACTGCTGGTTGGTATGGCGCTTAGCTACATCGTCGGCGCTTCCCTACCTACGACCAGCGCGACTGAAGACCCGCAGGTGGCGTGGTGGCTGAGTGTCCTCACGGTGATCGCGTTCTTCGTTTCCTTCGGTGGACTGACGGCGGCCCTCGTTTGGTGGACCAAGCGATTCGGCGTCGACGGTCCAAGCGAAGTGCGCAGAGTCGTAAACATAGGTGTGCTTTCGGGCCTGTTCTCCGTCATAGTTAGTTGGATATTTGAGGCGTTGCAAGCGAAGATCCCTGGATTCTTGGGCGGGACGGAGATTGGATACTGGCTGACAGGTTTCATCGAAGAAGGCACGAAGCTCTTGATCCCGGTGGTCCTAATGGGCACTTTTGCGCTCCGCCACGTCACCGCAGGATTTTGGGCGCTGTTCACGTCCGCTGCAACATTTGGGTTGATCGAGGGCGCCATGGGGTACATCGGCGGAATCTACGACCCGAATCCTCCCAGTGAGGGCTACAGTGGCGCTTGGGTCCAGGCCATCAACGGCCTCAACATAAGCGGCGAAATCCACCACATCCTCTACACCGCCCCGGCTGCGGCCTTGATTTGGTATGCGGCATCCCGGTTCTCGAAGGCCAAAGCCTGGCAGATCGGCATCGGTGCATACATTGCAGCCAGCCTCATCCATGGCTTCAACGACGGTGTCATCGGTGCTTGGTTTGACCGCGACGGAGCGCCCAGCGGGGATATGGCAATAGGAATCTACGTGGAGTTCTGCTTCGGAATCCTGCTGCTTTTCGCCTGGTATTACCCGTTGGTCCGCAAGATCCGTGCGCCAGAGATTACGTC
>CAYFOT010000019.1:15093-27150 GCA_964344825.1 uncultured Actinomyces sp. | reverse complement strand
GCGACGCGGGAGCTTGGTTACCGCCCTCGCCCCGCAGAGGATACCCTCAGGGACACTGTGGAGTGGCTAGGCGGGCGCAACTAGGCGCCGGCTTTGGAACGGGCACCCTCTAATGGTGCGTCACTTTCTTCATGAACTGGTGGGCGCCCCCGGATTCCTCGATGATTTCCCACGTGTTGGCATCCCACACGCAGTACTGCGTGCGGATACTACCAGAGTCCTCCATGCTGGGGAACAGGTCCAGTTGGTAGCCGGAGAACCGCATGGGAGCCGCAAATACCCGCAACGTATCGAAGCCCAAGGCCAGCAAATGGCGGTTATCGGGGCTGATCAGGTACTGGTCGAAGAGCTGATAGAAACGGTCAGAGCTCTCCGCATTTCTCCGCTGCCGTCCCGTCAGTAGGAAGTCACTGCGGCGAACTGGGCCGACCGTGGGAAGGATTCGCGTGTCCGTCACCTCATAGGCAGTCAAGCGCCCGCCGTCATCTTCCGTGGCGAACCTCCGGCCGTCCCCATCCCAGCCGGCAGCCTGAACCGAGGTGGCCTCCCTACGTAGTCGCAGCAGTTTCCCCGTGGCGTTGTTCAACACGATTATGTTGAAGTAGTCAGCGAACGCGACCCTCTCCGAGTCGGGGTTCCACCGCGCCACCGCGTTCGACGCGTATGCGAAGTCTTGGGTGAACCATTCTTCCGACCTGCCTGGATTCTCAAGGTCTAGGACTGAGCACATGCCCCACCAGTCAACACACACCAACCTCTTCCCCGTGAAACGCAAAAGACGCACTCCTTGGATGGCCACGGCAGGCAACACGGTAGAGACCTGGCCGGTGCCCACGTTGACTAGGCACACGGTGCCCACGTCGTTGTCAGGGTCTTCGGTGATCGAGGGCGGCTCATTCAGACCAACTGCGAGCACGTCTTCCGATACGAACGAGGGCGCCGCCGCGACTGCCCGCTCCTCCCTCTCATCAGACGACGATCCGCGTACAGCAATTGTCTTGGACCGCTGGCGTTCTGGATCGATGATTCGCAGGGTGTCCATGGGGCCGCCCGCAACCAAGAGGTCTCCGCTGGGGCTCCAAGCGAGCGACGGTTCGCAGCTTTCCTCCGGCGCGTATCGTTTCCAGGTTCCGCTTATAGGGGGAGTTTGGATCCACACGGTTCCTGTTCCGTCTTGGCACGCGAGGTGCTTCCAGTTCAGCGACCATGCCAGCGTCTCCGCCCCAGCGATCGGTGGTGTCGGTGCAAAGGTGGTGGCCCCGGAGGCCAGATCGAAGACCCCCAGCTTCCCCATCATGAATGCGGCCAAGTACCTGTCGTCCGGAGACCAAGCGAGAGCGGCCAGCACCCCGCCCCAGAGCTGCTTCACGCTGGAGATATCAGCGTCGGAGCGTCCCGCGTTTTCGGTGGGGTCGAAGCGGGCTTGGAAGAGTGGGTCATCCTGCGTGATCGGGTCGAGGACGAACAGCTCCCCGTACGGGTCCGCGATGGCCAACAGTCCACCAGTCGACCACGCGGTTCGGCAGACCGTGCCGTCCCAGGACCGTCCGGGTGGAAGAGGCACTTGCCGGATCTGCTTGCGTTCCTCTACATCAAAAATGCAGAGCACGTTGGGGTTGGTGTCAACCATGACCAGCCAGCGGCCATCTGGGGAGAGAGCAGCTTCGGAAACATCTGTGCGCGTGCCATTCCGCGCGTCGTCGGCACCCCACTTAGCTCCCGCCCTCGTTCACTGCTCCCCACAGCACATCGCCGACTGGCGCGTGAATGACGAGGGCCGCGTAGTTGTCCAGCGGCGTAGGCGTCTTGTTGATGATCACCAGATCCTCGCCCTCGTACAGCGAAACTAGGGATGCGGCTGGCTGGACCATGAGGGAAGTGCCTGCGACGATGAGCAGATCGGCATCCGCGATTACGCGCGCTGCCGCTGTGAGCGCGTCCTCGGGCAGGCTCTCCTGGTACAGGACGACGTCCGGCTTCAAGAGTCCGCCGCAGCTACATTCCGGCACCTGCGCGCCCGCCATCATCTGAGCCATCACGGCGTCCTGCGGGTGGGTAGCGCCGCAATCCAGACAGTGGTAGGTCGCCAGTGTTCCGTGCAGTTCGAGGACGAGGGCGTTGCCAGCCTTCTGGTGCAGGCCGTCTATGTTCTGGGTGATCACGGCAGAGAGCTTGCCGTCCCGCTCAAGTTGCGCCAACGCCAGATGCGCGGGACCAGGTTCAGCGTCGGGGCGGTAGAGCATTTCCCTCACGTACCGGTAGAAGACGATCGGATTCGTGTAGAAGAAATCTGCGGACAGGATGGTCTCCGCAGACAGCCCAAATTCTTTGAGAGTCCGCTCTTGCGAGCTATGGGAGCGAAAATCTGGGATACCTGATTCTGTAGAAACGCCAGCTCCGCCGAAGAACACGATGCGCTGGCTGGCATCGATTAGCCGTCTCAGTTCCGCTTCTGCCTGCAGTGTACTTGCTGATGCTGTCGCCATTTCATCCTTCTCCCAGAGTCTTCCTTCCACCGTAGTACCTCGGTACCAGTGGTGTGGGGGTGCGTGTGTCTCAAGATGTCACGAGGAGACTTTGAGGATCTCTCGGCTGGTCGGTGGTGGCTCCCAAGATGCCCCGTACGGCATTAGCGCTGCGGCGTGAATGCTTCCTGCAGGGCGAGGGCGGCTGCGCCCATGCCCCACACCGTGAAACCCGCGCGCTCCACCCTGACGTCCACGGCCGTCGCATCGGGATCACGCCATCGCGCTATCGCGCTGCGCACCTGGTCCCCGGCTGCATCCCAGATGTCGATGGCCTCACCGGCCAGCACTACAGTCGTACAAATATCCAGATTGGCTGCGAGTGCGATCAATTTCCCCAAAGCATCCGCGGCCGCCTCCATGATCGGTCCGGCAGCTCTGTCCCCGGCGCGGTAGCCGTCCATAAGGTCTGCGAAGGTCCGGGCGCGCTGAGTAGCCAGGGAGTACCGGGTGCCCAGAGCATCCAGGGTAAGCAGGGAGCTGGCGCATCCGCGGTGACCCATGTGGCATGGGGGACCGGTCGTGTCCAACGGGAGATGGCCGACCAATCCGACGCCCGCATCCGGGCCAGACACGACTTGGTCGAAAACGACTAGGCCATGGCCGATGCCCGTCCCTATGGTGACGACCGCGAAATGTTGCAGGCCTTTTGCGACGCCGAACCAGTGCTCATACGTGGTGAGTGCGACAACGTCGTTCTCCACCACGACGGGGACGTCGACGTACTGGCTCAGAATGGTCGCGAAGTTTACGTCCCTCCAGCCCAGGAATGTTCCCCGGCGGACGACGCCCGATGTGGTGACGCTACCCGCCACACCCACACCCACCCCAAGTAGCGCCCCCGCTTGCGGCAGACGACCGCGGATTGCAGTGATCATGCGGGCCACTTGCTCTGCGATCTGTGTGGGATCGTGGCTGGGCAGGGTCTCAACTGCGCTGGCCAAGATGTGTCCACCTAGGTCGACGGCAACAACCGTTGCGTCATCGCCAGTTAGTTTCACACCGAAGGAGTATCCGCCAGCAGGGTTGAATGAGAGCGGGCGGGTTGGACGCCCGCGCCCACCAGCCGCGACTTCTTCATCTTCACGGACCAAGCCCGCTTCTAACGCGCCTTTCAGAAGACGCGTGAGGCTGGGTAAGGACAAACCTGTGCGTGCCGCGAGTTCTGAGCGTGTGACCGGACCCCGCAGAATAATCTCCCTCAGCAGGGCGGTCTGCGCGGGATCCCTGTGCATCGCACCACTTCCTTGTGCGCTCTCCCTCATGTTCCTGGCGGTTCGGACTTCCTGGAGGTGTTGGCTAAAAACTAAAGCGCATACTCCGCCTTGTTTCGGCTCAACTCTACCGAAGAACACCTGCGACGTGCACTCGGTTATCAGGCGCCGTCACCGCACGATCGTATTGTGACCCAGCTCTTGTTTGACGGGAAAAAGAAAGCTTGGTCTCTATTTCTTTTTGTGATAAAAATATATCACCTGGGTTTCCCGTACCCACCTGGCCCCCTTTTTGGGGTGGTACGGGAACCCAGGGGCCGGAAGCATCCGCACGTGTAACAACGGAGTCCTCATGAACCGCCCAGACGTTATTCACCTCCACAACGGTGGCACCAGCGTAGTTTTTGACATTTCTAGCGGAACCCAGCCGATCGTCGTCTACTGGGGGCCGCACCTGGTGGGCGTAGGTGAAAAGGACCTGGCCGATATCGCCCTCGCCGCGATCCCGCAGCGGGTGTCTGGTGGACAGGATCTCACGCCACGGCTCACCCTTATCCCGCTCGCAGCCGATGGGTGGCTGGGCACCCCGGGTCTGAAGATAAGCCGTCAGGGCGGCGGGTTCTCCACGGTTCTTGAGTTAGAGGAGACGGTTCGGGGTGACGCGAGGGCGACGTTCGTCCTCGCCGACGCGCAGATGGGCGTTTCGTTGTGCGTGGAGGCTGCCGTGAATGACGCGGGCTTATTCACGCAGAGCGCCTTGCTGAAGAACGAGGGCGCAACTCCGCTCCACGTCGAAGACCTCCGGTTCACCTTCCCGCTGAGCCCACAGATGACGGAAATCCTGGACCCGATGGGTCACCACCTTCGCGAACGTTTCCCGCAACGCCACGACCTCACCTTCGGCACCTATCAGCGCACCAGCAGGGCCGGGCGCCCCTCCGCCGATGCGCCGCTACTGATGTGTGCGGGTCAGCCGGGTTTTGGGTTCGAGGGCGGTCGCGTGCACAGCCTCCACCTCGCATGGAGCGGCAGTTTCAACCTGGGCGTGGAAAAGACAACCGGCGGTGATCAGTTCCTGATGGCGGGGGAGTACCTGGAGCCAGGGGAAGTCGTCCTCGCCCCCGAAGGAACATATGACAGCCCCAAGACAATGGCGTCTTGGGGTGATGGACTTACCCAGCTGTCGCGCCGGTATATAGAGACGGTGCGTGCAGCCATGCCGCCCTCGAACCACCCCGTCACCCTGAACACCTGGGAAGCGGTCTACTTCGATCACAACTTCGGCGACCTCGCGGAACTGGCAGACGTAGCCAGGGAAGCGGGGGTGGAACGGTTTGTCCTTGACGACGGGTGGTTCCGCGGAAGGCGTGATGACACGACGTCGCTGGGTGACTGGATCGTGGATGAGCGTGTATGGCCAGACGGGCTGGCGCCGCTGATCAACCACGTTACGGGGCTCGGCATGGAGTTCGGTCTGTGGGTGGAACCGGAGATGATCAGCCCAGACTCCGACCTGGCGCGCGCGCACCCTGACTGGGTGCTCAGGGCGCGGACGGACCTTCCGCCCTCGGCCCGCACCCAGCAGGTCTTGGACTTGTCCAACCCGGCTGCGTACGAATATATCCGTGACTCGCTGCTGGCGATCCTAGATGAGTACGACATTTCTTATCTGAAATGGGACCACAATCGCGACCTCATCACGGCGGGAGACGGGCCTGGGGGAAGGCCGCGCGCGCGGGAAAACGTCCTCGCCCTCTACCGGCTACTTGATGAGTTACGTGACGCGCATCCGGGCCTCGTCATCGAAAGTTGCGCGTCGGGTGGGGCGCGGGTTGACGCGGGCGTCCTCGAACGCACTTCGCGAGTCTGGACTTCGGACTGCCTGGATCCGCTGGAGCGGCTGCCGAACCAGAAATACACGGGTCTGCTGGTGCCGCCTGAGGCCATGGGCGCGCACATCACCTCCGTCCCCGTGCACTCCACCAACCGGACTGTGTCGCGGGACTTGTCCGCGAAGATTGCGTTGCTGGGTCACTTTGGTATCGAGAGCGACCTGCGTGAACTGGACGCTGCCGAACGTGCGGAAGTCGCGCACTGGGTCGCCGTGTGGAAGACCATGCGGCATCTGGTCGAGGGCGGTTTTCCCGTCCACGCGGACCTCTTCGACGCGGCAATGGACGTGCGTGGGCTGGTCTCAAAAGATGCGCGCGAGGGCGTCTTTACGATCACCCAAGTCGCCACCAGCGCGTGTCATCCGCCAGCGCCCGTCCACTTCCCGGGGCTGGATCCGACGCTTACGTACAGGGTGGAGCTGGTTTCAGCTGCGCCCTCCTATCCCATGCCCGGACAAACCGGTCTGGCGTGGCTTGAAGGGGGCCTGGAAACAACGGGCCAACTCCTATCCAACCCCGGCGTGCGGCCACCGCTGCAGTTCCCCGGTGACAGTGCCGTCCTAAAGGTCAGCGCCGTGTGACTGCGGCCGTCCCATCGTAGTCAGCCCTGAACGTTGTCCCGTTCAGCGGACGGCTTGGTCAACCAGTTTGATCAGGCCGTCTGTGTTTAACTCCGGCCAGCCGTATATTTGCACGGCCCATTCCTGGGGGAGTGCCTGGTAGCCGTAGCGGGCGCCGGCCAGAGACCCTGCGATTGCTGCGACCGTATCTGTGTCTTTGCCTCCGCGAACGGCGGCTTCAAGGGCGCCCACCAGCGAATCTGTCTGGTTGATCGCGCTAAGCGCGCCTTGGAAAGCGCTCACGACCCACCCGTTCGTCTGGTGGAAGTCGACGGGGTAGGCCTCCGGTGCAAGCGCAGCCGCGATCAGTTCGCGCCACCGCTCCTGCCGTTCCGGTGGAAGGAAATCAACGTGGCTTTCCATGTTGAAGTTCCCGGTAAGGATCGCCTCGCGGATCGCAAGCCCCCACAGGATGACCGCGTCCACGTTGTCGTCTTCCCAGTGGGTCAACTGGCTGATCCGGCCGGAAGCCTCAACCAATCCGCCCTCGTCCCCATCGCCAAGGTAGCCAAGCGCAACGGGACCGGTCCGCATGAGTGAGCCGTTCCCGCCACTCCTCCCGTGTGCCTCATGAACGGCGAGGGCGCTGGCCCGCGCATCCTCCTCCGTCCCGCCATCAGGGAACCCGTAGAGGACCGTGCTGGTCTGGGTGCCGACGTCTGGTGCGGTGTGTGCCCAGTCTTTCCAGTCCTGGGCGATCTGCGCCAAGGTGGCCGGATCAGTGAGGGAGCGCCCGGCAGCCAACGCCTGCAGGATGGGAATCGACATGGACGTGTCGTCCGTCCATTCACCAACGCCAGTGCCGAAATAGCCGACACCGAACTGGACGGGTTGGGAGGAGGGGAGCGGGGGCCCAAACTCATATTGGGATCCGAGGGCGTCGCCCGCGGCGGAGGCAACCACTGTGCCCCTAGCCCGGTCCAGTTGGTCTGTAGACAGTTCGAAGTCAGTCATGGGTTACATCATGCCAGCGCTGGGCCGTGGCGGGGCTCTCACGACGAGCACGTACAAGAAGTTCTCCGTCGGTAGCTCAGTGCGGCCGCCTGGGTGGGCGTGGGAACCCGGACTTGTGTCGAATGCTCGGTAGCCTGTTGCAATGCGCGTTTCACGAGGTCGCTTTTTCAGGCCGCTTGTTCTGGTCATTGCTGGTGTTTCGATGGTGGGGATCGCAGCGGGGTGCGACGAGGTTGAAAAAGAGGTGGAAGCCGCGCCCGCTGCGGTTGCTCCCGTGAAGGTTGAGGGACCGCAGTCTGAGGAACCCCAGTCTGAGGAACCCCAGTCGGAAGAGGCTCAGTCGGAAGAACCTGAAGGGCCCGTCGGCAACGCGACGCTGATCTCCATTACCGACGGGGACACAATCAGGACCTCGGAGGGCAAAGTCCGGATCATAGGGATAGATACGCCTGAGCAGGGGGAGTGCGGTTTTGAGGAGGCCTCGGAGGCGTTGGCGGAGATTCTCAAACCAGGAGATGCACTGATTCTGGAGTCGCCGGAGGGGCCGGACGACGAAGACCACTATGGTCGGCTCCTGCGGTATGTGAGCACCATGGACGGGATAGACGTCGGGCTCATGCAGTTGGAGGCTGGTAACGCGGTGGCGCGCTACGACTCCACGGATGGGTACGCCCGCCATCCTCGCCAAGAACAGTACCGGCAGGCACAACAGGCCACTATTGACGCCGGTGGAAACGTGGTAGCCACCTACTGTGCCGCCCAAGGCGCACCTACGCCGGAACCCGCCGAGGCTGTGGATGAATGGTGGCTGCAGTACAGCTCTTGCTCAAGACTGAAGAAGAACACCGTTGGACACCCAACCGGGCCTTTCAACCGTGATAATCCCGCGGAAGTCGACATCTACAACTGGTTTGCCTACGGCACGGGCAACCGCGGGGACGGGGACTGGGATGGTTTGGCGTGTGAGTAGAAGCGAAGCACCCCCCCTCGCCCTATTCTTTCCCGGACGCCAGTTTCGACGGCCACCAAATCCTCCGCCCGATGTCGTAAGAAAGCGCCGGGACCAGCAAAGACCGCACCAGGAACGTGTCCAGCAGGACTCCGAACGCCACGATGAAGGAAATCTGCAGCAGGAACAGAATCGGGATTACCGCCAGCGCCGCGAAAGTCGCCGCCAACACCAGTCCGGCAGAGGTGATCACGCCTCCCGTGATTCCCAGCCCGCGCAGGATGCCCTGGCGCGTCCCGTGATGGGTTGACTCCTCCCGGACCCTGGTCATCAGGAAGATGTTGTAGTCAATCCCAAGGGCCACAAGAAACACGAATCCATACAGCGGCACCGCGGGATCTGCTCCGGGTAGGTCCAGCACGTGATTGAAGACAATCGCCGCGACGCCCAAGGCGGTGGCGAACGACAGCACAGTTGTCGCAATCAGCAGCAACGGCGTCACGATAGATCGCAAAAGTGCGACCAGAATCAGGAATATCACCAGCAGAACCAGTGGGATTATGAGGTTCCGGTCGTGGATGGAGGCGGCGTTGGTGTCGAGGGCGGTGGCGGTGGTACCGCCGACCAACACGCCGGGGGTCCCATCAAACTGGGTGCGGATGCCGGTAACGGTCTGCTCAGCCTCCATTGAGTCCGCGGGATCCGTGAGTGTCACCTGGAGCATCACCGAACCGTCCGCGATTGTTGGTGCGGGCGCCGGTGTTCCCGCAGGCCCGAAGGCTTGGATCCCGTCCGTCGTCATCGGGGCGGACCCCGAAGGGGATTCCGCCGAGATGACGCTGACGGAAGCAACGCCCTCGTCCCCCAGTAGTGTATCCGCAGCCCATTGGAGTTCGGCTTCGGGCACGAGGACGTAGGTGGGACTCCCTGAGCCTCCGGGGAAGTGCTTACTGAGCGCGGCTTGGGCATCGCGCGCGGGGGATGCGCCAAGAACCAGTTCTGACTGGGACACGCCGGTCGCGTTAAGGGTGGGGGCGAACGCGGCGCCAATCGCCAGAAGCGCTGCGGTGCCCAGCCATATGGCCCTAGGGTGCCTGGCGATCCTGGGTGCAATCCACGGCCACACACCCGTTGCGGGCATGCCGTCTTGAGCCTTTGCAGCGGCCGGGTCGTAGATGGGGGTGCGTGGCCAGAAGATCTTGCGTCCAGTCAGAAGCAGTATCGACGGAAGCAGGGTCAGGGCGCTGGCCATGGCGAACAGGATCCCTATTGACGCAACCGGTCCCAGGGAGCTGTTGGACTTTAGATCTGACAGGAGAAGCATCAAGAGGCCGGCAATGACGGTGCTGCCCGAAGCGAGGATCGCGGGTGCCGAACCGCGGAGCGCGTTCTTGGTTGCCACCCACGTGTCGCGATGTAGTCGCAGCTGCTCACGGAACCGTGCGACGTAAAGCAGCGAGTAGTCGGTGGCTGCACCGATTACAAGGATGAATAGGATGCCTTGCGTCTGTCCGCTGAGCATGACGATCCCGCCCTTTGCCAGCCACCAAACGACCAGTAGGGCGCTGGTCAGGGCGAACATTGACGTCGACAAGACCGCGATGGGCAGGAAGGCAGAGCGGTAGACCGCCAGCAGAATGATGAGCACGGCCGCAAGGGCCACCGCGAGGAGTAACCCGTCGATACCCGCGAACGCGCCAAGTAGGTCGGCCGTGAGCGCGGCTGGCCCGGCGACGTAGATTTCGATGGATGCGGGTAGTTGGCTTCTCAGTTGGGAGGTGAGGGCGGTGACGGAATCGGCAACGTTGGCGTTGGCGTCGAGGGCGATGAAGGCTTGGAGAGCCATTCCGTCCTGGGACAAAATTGGGGGCGAGGGCGGATCTGCCAGTCCCTGCTGGTTTCCTAGCGTGGACAACGCGGATCGCACTTCATCGGCAGATTCGTCCGTCATTGGCGTCTGCGACACAAATACCGCGACCGCGGGGATCACGTCGGAATCGCGAAAGTCCGCCAGTTTTTCGGCCACAAGGGTCGCGTCCGCAGACGCGGGAAGGTAGGCCGTCTGGTCATTGGAAGAGACTTCGCTGACGCGCCCGAAGTAGGGGCCTCCCATGGCGCCAATCACGGTCCACGCCAATACGATCAGCGCTGGGAGCAGAACCCGGAGGATCTTTGTCGCGTTCTTTGGTGCCATGGCGGCCTCGTTTCTAGCATGCTTGGGTGATAGTTAGCTTAACAAGTTATCGTGTATGTATACAATAGCGAGTCCGCTATTATGTTGGCAAACCTTGTCTGACTTTGGGGGCAGAAATGTTCGACGCAGACTCAGTTGATCCTGAGGGGATGCTCATTGATCGCAGCGACCTGCGCGAAGAGGATGTCGAACAGATCGGGGCGCTCATGAACGCGCTGGCAGACCTCCGGAACGTTGAGGACGCGTTGAGTGAGGCATCCAGCAAGTACATGGCTCTGAACAGGACCGATATGCGCGCTCTGCACTACCTCATTGTGTGCCAGAACGCCGGTGTTGTTGCCACGCCGACCTCGATCGCTCAGCACTTGGGTATCTCGACGGCCTCCACCACGAAGCTGCTGGACCGGTTGGAAAGTGGGAGACATGTGGTGCGCTCTGCGCATCCCAGTGATCGCAGAGCCCTGGCGATAACGATTACTGAGGGGACCAAGCGGGCGGCAATGGAGACTGTTGGGAGGCAGCAGGCTAAACGGTTTGCGTCCGCGGCCCGGTTATCCCCGGATGAGCGTGAGGTCGTGATGCGCTTCTTGGCGGACATGACCGCAGAACTGGACGTGTCCAGCGCTGAATGGGCGCAAGAACCGAAAGGCTAAGACGGAGTGGCTGGGGCGGTCCGGCATGGATCTACGCGTCCTGAGACCGCGGGCCTGAGGTTACGTGCGCGTCGACTCCCCGGGGCGGCACGGGCCGTCAGACGGCCACCGCGTCTAAGAGGAACAGGGGCACTTCGTGGGGCCCGTGGTCCATGTTTCTGGTCATCGCGTGGATGGTCTCTACTGAGTCCACTTTGAACCCTGCCTCTTCGCACCATTTCGTGAGTTCGTGACGGTCGAAGCCGTGGTGTCCATTGAACTCTTCTTGGTGCTGGTGCCAGACGCCACCGTCTTCGTCCATATCAATGATCATGAGATGCCCGCCTGTCTGGAGCAGTGCGCGAATGTTTTCGAGGACGGTGCGAACCGCATGAATATGGTGAAACGCTAGAGAAGAGAAGACCACATCAACCTGCACTCCGGTCAGAGGTTGCTCCGAAAGGTCCCACTGGATCGCCTCCATTTTTGGGACACCGGTACTGGGAGCGTCTGGAGAGTCGGACTCTAGGGACTCAAGCTTCCTGTTCACCTCTGCAATCATCCCCGCGGAAGAGTCAACCAGGAACAGCTTCCCAAATAAGTCCTGTGCCTCAAGCGCCAATGCTGCGGTTCCGCATCCGTATTCCAAGCCACGCAGATCCCCCGCATTGACGCCTTCGAGAGTATTGTTTGTGCGAAGACGTGCGCGTATGGCATTGGCAAAGACTTCGTTGCGTTCCAGGCGGCGGGGCTTATCCCAGTGCGGCGCTGCAAGGTCGAATCGGTTCATCGGCCCAGCCTATCGGGCGCGGGAACCTTCGTGCGTCGGTGCCATCGTGTGCCGGAACCATCAGGCACCGGAGCCGTCGTGTGCCGGAACCATTCTGTACCGGAACCATCGTGTGCCGGAGCCATCATGCAGTGACATGGACGGTGCCTTCTGGTTGTATGGGGGTAGGGCCGAAGGGCCCAGAGGCTGGCAAGGGGAGAGAATCATGGCAAAGGTTGCTCAGTACGATGAGGTCGGAGCGCCGCAGGTGCTTTACATCGCGGACGTGGAGGAAAAAAGCCCACGTG
>CAYFOT010000019.1:0-14993 GCA_964344825.1 uncultured Actinomyces sp. | reverse complement strand
GTCGGAGCGCCGCAGGTGCTTTACATCGCGGACGTGGAGGAAAAAAGCCCACGTGAAGGGCGCGTTGTGGTGCAGGTGCAGGCCGCGGGGCTCAACCCATACGATGCGAAGGTTCGCTCCGGTTTCATTCCGTCGGAGGCGGCATTCCCGCGCAGGATTGGCTCCGATGTGGCTGGCGTTGTAACGGAAGTGGGAGAGGGTGCGGCCTATTGGGATGGCACCCCTGTACAGGTTGGTGACGCGGTCATGGGGCGTGCGTTTGGGGCGGTTGCGGACCGCGCCATTGCCAAGGCCGATGGTTTGACCCGCCGACCTGAGGGGGTCCCCGTGGAGGTAGCGGGCGCACTGAACGTTGCGGGACTGACAGCTTTTTCGTGCCTCGTGACAGTTCCCGTGGGGCCAGAAGACACGCTCCTCGTGGGCGGGGCCAGTGGAGCGGTCGGGATGATGGTCTGTCAGTTGGCGCTAGCACGCGGCGCAAGCGTGATTGGGACAGCCGGCAAACGAAACCTTGAGTTCCTGCGTTCCCGAGGTGTTATTCCCGTACTCTACGGAGACGGATTGGCCGGCCGCGTCGCAGGCATAACTGAAGAAACCGGGCCGCTGACAGCGGTCGTTGACTGCCACGGAAGGGAAGCGCTGGACGCCGGGGTTGCACTGGGTGTGCCAGCGCAACGCATGACAGCAACCGCTGCATACGCTGCGCTGGCGGAGTTGGGCGTTCCCAACGTTGACTTCGACGCCAGAACCGCCCAGAACCTAGCCGCTTTGGCGGATGAGATCGCGGCTGGGCACGTGACCGTCCCAATCTCAGGCACCTTCACGCTTGACGAAGTGGTTCAGGCGTTTGAGGCGTTGGAAAAGTCCCATGCGCCAGGAAAGATTGTCATCGTGCCCTAGATCCGGCACAGGGGCTAATAGGCGATCCCGAACACCCAGACGACAAGGGTCATGGTTGTCAGTGTGACCAGGACAAGGCCGATCCAGTTGAGCCAGAAGCCGCCCTTGACCATCTCTGAGATCTTCAAGTAGCCCGTACCGAACGCGACGGCGTTCGGCGGGGTCGCCACCGGGAGCATGAACGCGCACGTTGCGGCCAGAGCCACGGGAATCGTTAGCAGCATCGGGTCCGCTCCGATTCCCAAAGCGATGCCACCCGCGACCGGCAGGAACGTTGCAGCCGTAGCGGTATTTGACGTCAGTTCGGTAAGGAAAAGGATCACCAGCGCGATAACCGCGACGATGATCCAAACCGGAAGGCCACCCAGAACCGTCGCTTTCTGCCCGATCCATTCGGTCAGTCCGGAAGACCCGAACTGTGCCGAGAGTGCCAGCCCGCCACCGAATAGGAGAAGCACGCCCCAGGGGAGCTGCACCGCGTTTTGCCAGTCAAGCAGCCGGACACCACGCGCCGTCCCGCTTGGGGTGATGAACAGCAACAGGCCGATGAGCACCGCAATGCCGGCATCCGAGATTGGGGGCTTCGCCCAAATCAAAGGAACCGCTATCCACAGAACCGCAGCGGAAATGAAGAGGATTAAGACACGGACCTCACCCTTGGAGATACGTCCCAGATCTTTCAGTTCGTCGTTAATGAGCTGGCGTCCACCGGGGATCTCCTTGATCTCAGGTTTGAACAGCACTTTCGTCAGCAGCACCCACGCCAAGAACATGAAGACCACGGCCAACGGGACACCAACCAGCATCCACTGGCCAAAGCCGATCTGGATATCGAAGTTCTCATTCAAATACCCAACCAGCAGTGTGTTTGGCGGGGTTCCGATGATTGTTCCCAGAGAGCCGATCGACGCCGCGTAGGCGATCCCGAGCAAAAGTGCAGTGCCGAAGCTGGACTTTATGATTCTCTCTCCGCTGTCGGTGACCGCCGGTGTCCCCATATCTGGCACGACCTTCGCGACCAACAGCAGTACAGACATTCCAATCGGTAGCATCATGACTGCAGTTGCGGTATTGGAAACCCACATGCTCAGGAATCCCGTTGCGATCATAAAGCCAGCGATCATCGGAGCAGGTCTTGGCCCCATCATTTTCAGTGTTAGCAGTGCGATTCGCCTGTGCAAGTTCCACCGCTGCATTGAAAGGGCCAGCATGAACCCGCCCATGAACAGGAAGATCACGTCGTTCCCATAGGACGCGCCCACGTCCTTGATAGGCGTGTCTGACAGCGTTGGAAAGATAACCAGCGGGACCAGCGCTGTCGCTGGAATGGGTAGGGCTTCAGTCATCCACCAAACGCCCATGAGGACCGCGGTCGCGGCCGTTAACCGTCCCGCGTGTGGGAGCGAATCGGGGAGAACGAAGTATATGAGCAGGGCGAGGGCGATGCCTCCAAATAAGCCCGCCCACCTTCGTAGATTTACTGCTTTAGGTTCCGCTGGCGCACGCTCGCCAGGGGATTTTTGGTCGATTTCTGTTGACTCTGCGACGGCTTCTTCTAGCGTGTAGAGCTCTCTCGGTTCCTTTTCGTCAATAATGTCGTGACGGTCCACCGGTCCTCCAAGGGCCTAGGAATGGGCAACTTTGCCCCGGTCATTGGGAGCCGCACGGGAAAGACAACGTGCGCACAGAGCCAGATTACCGGCCTAGCCGCGTTTGCGTGCGATATATCGAACATATAAAGTACTTGCCTGTGCAACTAGTTTGTGGTTCGCTGGTGCCATGGATATGAAAAAGGCATGGAGTAATGTGCAGGACGCCCTCGCCCCTAAGAAGAACCCGAATGACGACGGTGGGGTGACACGCGACGCCTCGGATGTGCTGCCGGGCGCGCTGGCGATGGATGCGGTGACACTGCGCGTGGGGGACCTAGAGGGTATGACCGACTACTACTCCAAGTCCATGCGGTTGACCCCTATTGAGGAAAAGGCGGTCGGCCGGGAGGTCCGCCGGGTGCTGGGTCGTGGCGATACGCCTCTTCTGTGCCTGGTCCACACTCCCGACCTACCCGGCGTGAACCCAGCGGACGCCGGCCTGTACCACACCGCGTTTTTGTTCGAGCGCGAAAGTGACCTAGCCGCCGCCGTCTATCACTCCGCGCGCACGGAGGGTAGCCGGTTCGTTGGTTCCAGCGACCACTTGGTGAGTGAGGCGTTCTACTTCACCGACCCAGAGGGGAATGGGATTGAGCTCTACTGGGACCGCCCTCGAACGCAGTGGGACTACGGGCCGGAGGGGCAGGTTTCGATGAGCACGCTCTACCTTGATCCCAACCAGTACTTGGCGCGGCACCTGACTGAGGATGCCCTCAACTTCACGGCGCAGCGCCCGGCGAAAGTCGGCCACGTGCACCTCCAGGTGGGGGACGTGGCGCGGGCGCGCGCGTTCTACGTGGATGCGCTGGGGTTTGAGCCGACCGCGTGGAACTATCCCGGTGCCCTCTTCGCGTCCGCCGGCGGGTACCACCACCACGTCGCGATGAACACGTGGCAGAGTGCGGGGGCGGGTCCGCGCGCGGCACGCCTGGGCCTGGGTGACGTGGCGATCAGCGTTCCGACGAGGGCGGATTTGGACGCCCTCATTGATCGCCTACGCCGCGTCCGCATCCAGTTTGCGGACCGCGGGGATGCGGTTGTGGTGGCCGACCCGTGGGGGACGCAGGTCACCGTTGCGTTGCCGGGTGCGTCCCCGGAACGCGTGTTGACTAGGTAGGGAGTGCGGGTCGAGGGCGGACGCACCCACGGAGGCGCCCCGCCCCGATCCAGTCGCCGCGCTCCCTAGCGTCGGCGCGTACCGAAGATTGACCGGGAGATCTCCCTTCCAATCCCGGATGACATGGATCGAAGCGCGGAGTTCACGGCAGTGTCGACAGACTTCTGTCGCCTGGCGGCCGCCTTCTCCGCCTCCCGCTGTTTCCGCTCTGCTTCCTTCTCTTGGGCTTTCAGCACGGCCGCTTTTTGCCGCTCAAGTTCCTTTTCGAGGGCGGCCCGCTGGCGCTCCGCCTCCTTCTCCGCCGCGATCCGCTCTTTTTCCGCCTGCTTGGCGGCGGCCTTCTCTTCGGCTTCCCGCACTTTGGCTTCCTGGGCGCGTATCCGCTCTTCTTCGGCTGCAATGCGCGCCGCTTCCTTTTCGGCCTCGATCGCAGCTGCTTGGGCTGCCAGTTTCTCTTCGGCGGACTCTGGATTGTAGGCGCCCTCGTACCTGGCGCGTAGCGGGGAAGCCGCGATGAGCTGCGCGACTGTCCCGGCGTCGGCCGGCGCCATCACGGCTGCCGGGGCCCACAGCTTCGTCGGGGCAACGGGGGAGGGGCGCCCATCGGGGAGGAGAACGGTGACGGCAGCCTCGCCCGTGCCCATGGTGGTCAGAATTTCTGCCAGGTCCAACTTCGTCTTGGGGAAAGTTGCGACGGTTTGGGTTAGTTTCTTCTGGTCCTCAGGCGTCGCCACACGTAGAGCGTGCTGAATTTTGGAACCCAGCTGCGCTAGGACGTCGGCGGGAATGTCCTTTGGTGTTTGCGTAACGAAGACGACGCCGACCCCCTTGGAGCGGATCAACCGGACGGTCTGGACGACTTGGCGCAGGAACTCCTTGGTCGCGTTCGCAAACAGTAGGTGTGCCTCATCGAAGAAGAAAACCAGCTTTGGAACTTCGGGATCGCCGACCTCAGGAAGACTTGCGAACAGGTCCGCCAGCAGCCACATGATCACGGCCGAAACCAGGGCTGGCCTGCTGGTAATGTCGCCCACCTGCAGCAAAGAGATCACGCCATGCCCGCCCACTTGACGCATCAAGTCAGAGGTGTCAAAGGCGGGCACACCGAAGAACTCATCGCCGCCTTGCGCCTGGAGGGAGGAGATGGCGCGCAGGATGACACCTGCCGTGGCCGCTGATACGCCGCCGATCTGGGCCAGTTCGGGTTTTCCATCCGGCGACGTCAAATACGTGACGACGGCGCGTATGTCGTTCAGGTCGACCAGCTCAAGTCCACGAGCATCCGCCCACGTAAACACCAGCGACAAGGACTGTTCCTGCGTGGTGTTGAGGTCCAGGGCGCGCGCTAACAAGATCGGGCCAAAGTCTGAGACCGGAACGCGCACGGGGACGCCCTGCAGGCCCGGGTTGTCCCCCAGTTTCAGGACCTCAACTGGGAACGCATCCGAGGCCCAGTCTTGGCCGTTCGCAGAGGTGCGGGCCAAGAGTTTGTCCGAGGGCGTTCCTGCCTGCGCCATTCCCGTCAAGTCGCCCTTGACGTCACAAAGAAGCACGGAGCTGCCCGCCGACGACAGCCCCTCAGCAAGGAGTTGCAGGGTGCGGGTCTTTCCCGTTCCTGTCGCACCGGCCACCAGCATGTGTCGGTTGAACATGCCAAGCGGCATCCGGGCCAGCGCCCCCAAGGCGGGAGTACCGTCCTCCATGATGGTACCCAATACCATCGAGGGCGGCTTTCAGCGCGTCTGCCTTAGCACGCGCGGCTTCTGCTTCCGCAGCTTTTGCTCTGGCCTCTGCCTCCGCCAACTGGGCGCGCAAGACCTCAATGTCTTCAGTCATGTCTCGATCTTAGTGTTTTGGCGCGCTTCCCATCTGGCTGGCGTCCGCTTCGTCTGGACTGGGAAAGGGCGGTCTAGCCCGTTATGCCTTTGAGGTCGCGGCTACGTCCACCAGCCACAGAGTCTCATCCGTACCCGCGACGGAACCTGCTGGCGTGACCTCCCGGGGCGCGCCAGACCATGCCGAAGCCACTGCATCCGCCTTATCTTCTCCAGCGACGACCAGCCACACGGCCTTCGCCTTGTCTATCGCATCAAATGTGAGTGAAACGCGCAGTGGGGGCGGCTTCGGGGAGTTGTGCACGCCCGTCGTCCAACCGCTGGCGTCCAGACCGGGATGAGCCGGGAAAAGTGAGGCGACGTGCCCGTCGGGACCCATCCCCAGCATCAGCACATCAAACTCTGGAACCCCGGAGCCATCTGCGGCGAACCGCTCCAACTCTTCGGCGTACATCTCTGCAGCGACCTCTGGCGTGTCCACGCCGCCCGCGGGGTCAAGGCGCGGCACAAAGTGGATGTTCTCAGTGGGGATCGCATCCGCGAAATGGTCAAGGAAGGCTTCCCGTGCTTGGGTTTCGTTGCGGTCAGGATCGCCCTCGGGAAGAAAACGCTCATCCCCCCACCAGAAGTGGACCCCAGACCAATCGACGGCTTCTGCCGCAGGGCTGGCTGCGATCTGGGCCAGGGACTTGATCCCGACGGTTCCTCCCGTGAGCACAACGTGCACGGGCGCGTCCACCGATTGCGCGTCCATAAGCCGGGTTATCAACCGCGCAGCCGTAGCAGCCGCGACGGCGTCCCCGTCTGGGTGAACAATCACGCGGGCCGAAGGCCTTTGCTTCTCAGTCATGGTGTCTCCCTAATGTCCTGCTGATCTGGCGTTGAAAAGGCTAAACGGGGCTCCACCCTTGGTAGCCCTTCTTCCAGCACGTCCGCGTAGGCCTCATCGGCGTCCAGCCGCCGCAGGTCCTCAGCCAAGCTCTCCGCCAACGGGCGCATTGGCAAAGTGATGTGCTGGGGAGGCTCCCCGGGCACGTAGAACGATGCGGAGCGGCCATCGGGGCGCGACAAAATGATGTCCCCAGACTCCCTGTGTAGGCGAAGTTCTGTCAATCCAGGAGCGCCCTCGACCCGTACCATCTCCACGGGGATGTCCAAGCGCAGCGCCAGCCACGCGGCCAGCAGGTCGATCGCGGGATGCCCGGCTTCTCCAACAACCGTGGCGGACAAAACCGGCTCATAGGGCGGCTGGTCAAGCATCGAGGCGATGAGCCCACGCCACAAAGTCGTCCTTGTCCACGCCAAATCCGTGTCCCCCGGAGCATAGTGGTCGCGCAACGCAAAGAGCAGGTCCAGGCCGTCATGCGCCGTGTAACTGTCTGTAATCCGCCGCTGCGCCAACTGTCCAAGGGGGTTCGTGGAGGGGGAGCTCGGCGCGTTGCACGGCCAGTAGACCACCACGGGGGCATCGGGTAGGAGGAGCGGCAGAACCAAGGTGTCTAAGTGTTCCGCCAGTTCGCTGCTGTGGTGCAGAACTATTACCTCACTGGCGCCCGCGTCCCCGCCGAGGCGGATCTGTGCGTCCAATTCCCCAGTCAAGTCGTCGTCGTGGACGAGGGCGATGACGCGACACGGATGCTCCCGACTGGCCGCGTTCGCGGCTTCAATGGCGGGCTCCACATCGGAGTGGCCCGCGTCGATCACCAGGGTGAGGACGCGTGACAGGGCGACCGCCCCGCCCTCGTCCCTCTCTACGACCAGACGTCGGTTGATGTCCGCGACAGTCGTGTTTTCCAAGTTGATGATCACGGGCGCCTCCATTCGCGGCCGTCAACGGCCAAAACGTCATCCGATGACGACGGTCCCCAGGTTCCCGCACGGTAGGGTTGCGGGCCGCCGTTCGCTGCCCAGTGCTCAATCACCGGGTCCAGGATCTTCCACGACAGTTCGACCTCACGGTGGCGCGGGAATAGAGGGGCGTCGCCTAGGAGGACGTCCAGAATCAGGCGCTCATATGCCTCGGGGGAGGCTTCCGTGAAGGAGTGCCCGTATCCGAAGTCCATGGTCACGTCACGCACCTCCATGCCGGACCCGGGGACTTTGGCGTTGAACTGTAGCGACGCGCCCTCGTCCGGCTGAATCCGTATTACGAGGGCGTTATTGCCGGGTTCCACGCCTCCCGTTGTCGAGAACGGCAAGGGAGGGGCCTTCTTGAACACCACCGCGATTTCGGTGACACGGCGCGCCAGCCGCTTGCCCGCGCGCAGGTAGAACGGGACGCCAGACCAGCGCCGCGTGTCAATGTCGACGCGGATTGCCGCGTAGGTCTCCGTGGTGGAGGAGGGATCGAAGCCACCCTCTTCCAGGTATCCGACAACCTGCTCTCCACCCTGCCATCCCGCGATGTACTGGCCGTGGGCGGTGTGGGTGTCAAGGTCATCGGGAACGTGCGCGGAGGCCAGGATCTTGGTCTTTTCCGCAGCCAGATCGTCTGCGTCGAAGGTGACGGGTTCTTCCATGGCGGTGAGTGCTAAGAGTTGGAGGAGGTGATTCTGTATGACGTCGCGCGCGGCTCCGATACCGTCGTAGTAGCCCGCACGTCCCCCCACACCGATGTCTTCTGCCATCGTGATCTGCACATGGTCCACGTAGCGGCTGTTCCACAGGGGTTCGAACAGCTGGTTGGAAAAGCGCAGAGCCAAGAGGTTTTGGACGGTCTCTTTACCCAGATAGTGGTCGATGCGGAATACGGACGAGGGCGCAAAAACCCTCTCCACCACATCGTTGAGTTCCCGGGCGGACCGGAGGTCGTGACCGAAAGGTTTCTCAATGACGACGCGACGCCACGAATCGCCCTCGCCCTCAGAAAGGCCCGAGCGCGCCAGTTGTTCGCACACCGGCGGGAACGCGCTGGGCGGCACCGACAGGTAGAAGGCGTAGTTCCCGCGGGTGCCGCGGGTGCGGTCCAGTTCTTCGAGGACGTCACGTAGGTGATCGAATGCCGCGTCGTCGTTGAAGGAGCCCTGGACGAAGCGCATTCCTCCCAGCAACTGCAGCCAAGTGGCCTCATTGAACTTGGTCCGGGAGTGTTCTTCCACGCAGCCGCGGACAAATTCCGCGAAATCGGCGTCCGTCCAGTCGCGACGGCCAAACCCGATCAGCGCAAAGCCGGGGGAGAGCAGCCCGCGGTTTGCCAAGTCGTAGATGGCCGGTAGCAGCTTCTTCTGCGACAGGTCACCCGTGACACCGAAAATGACCAGGCCAGAAGGTCCCGCGATCCGTGCCAGTCTGCGGTCACGTTTATCCCGCAGGGGGTTGTTGCCCGCGCCTATCTCAGCTGGACTCACAGGTCAGACTCCGAGCGGTCAAGGGACCATTCCGTGTGGAACTTACCCGGGAGATCAACGCGTTCATATGTGTGGGCTCCGAAGAAGTCGCGCTGAGCCTGAATGAGGTTCGCGGGCAGTCGGTTCGCGCGCACACCATCGTAGTAGGCAAGCGAGGAGGAGAAAGCCGGCGTCGGCACGCCGTGCAGCGCCGCGTCCGACACGATGCGACGCCAGGACCGCAGTCCCTTGGTAATGGCATCCGTGAAGTACTCATCAGCGATGAGGAGGGAAAGGTCCGCGTTGCGCTCATACGCTTCCGTGATGCGGTTTAGGAATCGGGCGCGGATGATGCAGCCGCCACGCCAAATACGGGCCATATCGCCGCGGTTGATGTCCCAGCCGTATTCTTCCGAGGCCGCCGCAATCTGGTCGAACCCCTGGGAGTAGGCGACGATCTTGGAGGCATAGAGGGCTTGGCGAACGTCCTCTATAAACGCGTCGCGGTCCTCAATGTGCCAGGCTTCGGTTTCGGCGGGTAGTACTGCTTGGCCCGCCTCACGCTGGGGGACGGAGCCCGACAGCGCACGCGCAAACGTCGCCTCAGCGATTCCCGTGATGGGCACGCCTAGGTCGAGGGCGTTTTGTACCGTCCAGCGCCCCGTACCCTTCTGCTCAGCGCGGTCCAGGATCACGTCGACAAATGGCTTCCCCGTTTTCGGGTCGGTATGGGAGAGTACGTCGGCCGTAATTTCAATAAGGAATGATTCCAGCTCCCCCTTGTTCCACTCCGCGAAGATCTCCGCGATCTCAGGGGCTGAAGCGCCAAGACCCTGGCGGAGCAGATCGTAGGCTTCGGCAATGAGCTGCATGTCGGCATACTCAATCCCGTTGTGCACCATTTTCACGAAGTGGCCGGCACCGTTAGGTCCCACATAGGTGCAGCAGGGCACTCCGTCGACTTTTGCGGAGATGTCTTCAAGGATCGGCCCCAGGGTCTCATAGGACTTCCTGGTTCCGCCGGGCATGATCGAGGGGCCTTCCAGCGCACCCTCTTCCCCGCCTGAGACGCCCGTCCCCACGAAGTGGATCCCACGTTCACTAAGTGCCCTCTCACGCCTTATCGTGTCCGGAAAGTGGGCGTTGCCGGCATCAACGATGATGTCGCCCGGCTCAAGCAGGGGCGTCAGTTCATCGATAACGGCGTCGGTGGCGTCCCCGGCCTGCACCATGGAAATGATGGTGCGTGGCTTCTGAAGTGAGGCCACGAAGTCTGCCATGGACTCAGAGGGCACGAACTGTCCCTCATCCCCATGGTCGCGCATGAGGGACTCCGTGCGAGCATAGCTGCGGTTATGGACGGCGGTGACGTAGCCATGTCGGGCGATATTCCGCGCTAGGTTCCGCCCCATCACAGCTAGGCCGGTGACGCCGATCTGTGCTTTTCCCTGTTCACTCATCTTCAGAACCTTCCACGTGTTTGGTGGGACAATGGACCTATAACCACACCCTACCGAAGCGTCGAGTTGGGGTTCAGTGGTGATCAGCTCTGCGGTGTCACCGGCCTCTTGTGTATTAGCGCGTTACTTCTGTACAGCGAACCCCCCGGTCGTCAAGGCGTGCCGAGACGCCTCGTCGTTCCCCGCGATTAGGACGGTGGTGGGAACCGCGCCAACCTCGCCCGTCGAGGGCGGACGGACGTTTCCGGAGCCTACAACTGTCACTTTACGCATGGGTTTCCTATGTAATATGGATTCTCAGGGATGAGAACCGGATGGTTGCTTGCGCAACTATAAACGCAGAGTTAGTTGCTCAGGCAAGAATGTAGTGTAAAGTGAGTGCCATGTCACGAACCATTAGAGGGATGAGCCCGGCGCAGTCGCGGGCATGGCTGGCGCTTGTGTCGATTGGACAGATGCTGCCATCCGCCCTCGATAGTCAGCTGACTGCCGATGCCGGCCTGATCAACTTTGAGTACGGGATTTTGAGTGCGTTGCGGTTTGCCGAAGACCGCACTATGCGAAGTGGGGACTTGGCAGCCGCGCTGGGGTCACCAGCGCCACGCATGTCGAAGGCGATATCCCGCCTGGAGCGCCGTGGGCTTGTGACACGGTTAGCGTGCCCAAGCGACGGACGCGCACGGAACGTGACCCTCACTCAGGAGGGGGAAGCCCTCTGGCGTAAAGCATCAAAGCCGCATGTTGAGTTCGCGCGTGAAGCCGTGATGGGTGGGATGGGGGACGCGGAGCTGGTTGCCCTTGCCGACCTGCTGCAGCCCATCCTTCTGAATCTGGATCCGGAAGCCGTATTTGAGAAGGCGTTTGCCAGGTACGACGGGAAGTCTCCTAACGCTGGGTGACCTGTTCTTCCACTGTTCTGTCTGCGCTTCGCGGGGAGTGGGGCGTGGAGAAGCTCTTGCGGCGTGCTCCCGACGGACCCATTGCGTAGATCAGCAGAATGGTCAATACCGCAAGCGGCGCCAAGACCAGTAGATGCCGGTCATGGAGGACCACCACCAATAGCGCGCTTGCCGCCAGTTGTGACCACGCAAGCCCCCGCGGCCACGCCAACGACAAACTGCCGTGTCCCGCGGACAACCCCAAGAGAGCGGTTACGACAGAGAAGCCATAGACGACCGCCGCAATCTGTGCTGCGTGGGACGAAGGTACGAACGCTCCCGCTACCGAGGTGTTGGCAGGATAACCGACGCACCACGCAGCCATCGGTGCCGCGCACAGCAGCATGAGTGTAGAGGAGCTATACAGCAGTGCCGTCCGGAATTGCGTGCCAGAAGAGGCGTGTGCATACATGGAACCTCCTGAGACCCAAAGCAAGTTGCTACATTTGTGCGTCATTGGAAATTTTGGACTGCTCAGGCACGGTAGTCCACCCCCGAAATGGGTGATCGCCTCCCACGTGGACTCATCCTTTTGGATGATGCCGCTCCAGTACGCTAGATCTGCTTAGTTCGGTGCTTGATGGTTCAGGTGCATACTGAGTAACTCAGTGCGTCCCGAAACCCCGTACTTCAGGTAGATGTTCCGCGCGTGCGTCTTCACCGTGTTTTCGCTGATGAACAGCTCTTTGGCGATCTGGCGGTTGGGCTTACCCATCAATATGACGGCCAAGACTTCCTGCTCACGCGCCGTCAGCGGCTCAGATGGCTCCACCGGCTCCGGGGTGGAATCCTCGGGTTCGGTGGGCGCATCCTCATAGTCCGTTAGGTATGTGCGGTCGCTCAGCAGATGTACCAGCCTCTGATTCAGGGGAGGTAACAGTGCAAGCGTGATACACAGGACCGTCAGCGCAATGACCGTAACCTCCGCACCTGAGAACCCGTAGTGGACGGCACTGATACCAAGTATGTCGCCGACTAGCACGCCGAGGACGTTCGCTGAAAGCCCGATCCCGAATACCCGCGCAGGATTGTCCGTGTAGTCGAGCATCTGTGCAAGCGTGCTCCACCAGAACAAATCCATTACTCCCAGGGCACCCAAAAGGAAGGTGTTGACCAGTAGGAAGTCCACTGGGCCGTCGCCGAGCATCATGAAACCGACGAAGCCAACAACCATCATTCCCATGCCAACGTAAAGCAACAGCGAGCGTCTAGCGGTCGCCGGGAGGTTGCGAATCACAACTATCGCGCCCACGTACGGCAGCGTCCAGTACCAACTGACTAGGCCATGCAGGTTGCTGAACGACGGAGTGACCACCTGGTACATGAGACCGGAGTCGATCGTGACGATGAAGACGAAGAGGCTCAGCAGCGCCAGTGGCCGCGTGATACCTCCACCACTTGTCTTCTCACCAGTCTCTCTTGGCTGCGTGTTTCTCAGCGGTGCTGGGCTGTTTGCCGTCTCCGCCGCCCTCGCCCCATCCGCTCCTTCCGCCAGGGGTGAAGTCGGCAGCATCGCGATTATCACAATGCCCACGAACAGGGACGCAAGGGACAGTGCCAGGCCAACCTTCACGTCTAGGCTCAATGTGATTACGTTGATGGCCATCATGATCACGTTGGGCCAGATTAGGACATCAGCGCTGGTCTTGAGCCGCAGTTCGGTCGGGGTGTAGGCACGCATGAAATAGCCCCATGACGCGACGGCTCACCCAAGTGAAAAACCTGCGACGATCAGGCCCGTTATCCACAGGTGAGAGAACCCAAAGAAAAAGGGGAGCGTCGCCACGAAAGTGGCGCTCATGCCCACGAGCATTACGGCTTTGGCGCGCCGGGCTGACTTCACGAAGAATCCCGCGCAGGCCAGTCCCACGAAGTGGGCGAGGATCGCGGAGAGGACGAAGCGTGGGCAGTTGTCGCCGCAAACAGTGAGGAGGCCGTAGAGTACCTGCCCCTCAAAGAGAAAGCTCAGCATGTATGCGGCCAAGAAAGAGAAGCCCGCGATCGATTGGATGCGGAGCCGTCTCATGCTCTTATCGTCCACGTACCAGACCTTGCGTAATAAACCTTGACCGGGAGCCCGCAGGCTAGGTTCCTAGAGTCGTAAATCCACCTGTGGCTCCATCCTATCCGCTGACCGCGGCACCTGCGCTCCGGCCTATGACAGGGCGAGGGCGTCCGCTTCCAGTAGCATCCGCTGGGAATCGCGTAGGCAGCATTCGGTAGGCGCCCGCACCGAGCAGTGCGGGTTAGGTATCTTACGCGCCGCGCAGCAGCATGTTTGGGTATCCTGCCTCTAACCGAGCCGCCTGATATCCTGCCTCCCTTAGCTGGTGGACGGCTGTGGCTGCCATGACGCAGTAGGGGCCGCGGCAGTACGCCACGATGGGGGAGTCTTTCGGCAGCTCCGACATGCGGCCCGCCAAGTCTGCGACGGGGACACTGATGGCCCCTGGGAAGTGCCCAGCCTCATACTCATCCAAGGGGCGGACGTCGATCAGCGTCAGTTCGGCGTCCCCCTCCAGTGCCTCCCTCAACTCCTCCATCCGCATCGCTTCCGCGCCGTCGCGTTCCTCCATGAAGGAATCGGCCAACGCATTTACGTCGGCGATGCGGTCTTGGGCGACTTCGACGAGGGCGTTGTAGGCCACCAGTACGCTTGGGTCGGCGATTCTGTAGATACGCGAGGTGCCGTCCACCCTGCGGCTTACCAAGCCTGCGGCGGCAAGGACCTGCAGGTTGCGGGATGTGTTTCCGATCGACGCGTCTATCTGGTGCGCGAGGCTCTCCACGGACCGCTCACCCTGGGCGAGGACGTCTATGATCTCCACCCTCTTCGCGTTCCCGAGGGCTGCGCCAACACGCGCAAAGTGACCGAACACTGCGTCCTTGAACTCTCTACCGTCCACCGTCGAACCTTATTCTTGAAGTTTGTAGTATTGTATTCACGTTATTTGTAGTATATCGGCCGAAAGCGTGAGATGAAGACACAAATGGGCGCGGACTCACTGCGTGAGCCTAACCAGCTTGTCGAAGAGCGGGATAGCGCGCAGAGGCACACTCTTTTCGTCTTGATCTTGTCCCAGGTGATTGGGGCGATTGGTCTGGGCGTGGCGCCCTCGATCGGAATCCTGCTGGCAGGAGAGGTGACCGATAGTGAGACGTGGGCGGGGTTAGCTCGAACGTCCGGCACCCTAGGGGCCGCCGTGATGGGAATCCCACTTGGTAACCTGGCCGCGCGCAAAGGACGCCGCGTTGCACTGACCACAGGGTGGTCGGTGGCGACCCTCGGCGGAGCGATTCTGATTTTCGCGTCGCAGTGGAGCCTGGTTGTACCGCTCTTTGCCGGATTGTTCCTATTCGGGGCGGGTTCCGCGGTCAGTTTGCAGGCCCGGTTTGCGGCCACGGACCTTGCGACGCCTAAGAATAAGGCTCGGTCGCTTTCGCTGGTGGTGTGGGTCGGCACGTTGGGGATGGTTTTGGGGCCGAATCTGGGGACACCGGGGGAATTCCTCGGCGGCCTGACAGGGCTCACAACGTACGCCAGCGCGTTCTTGATTGCCACGGTGTTCTCCTTGATGGCCGGCATTATCGTGTTCGTGATGCTGCGCCCTGACCCGATGCTGCTGTCCGATCGGTTGGCCGCGCTGGAGCGGGCGGAGGAGCGTGGGGTGGGCGGGCCCCCGTCCTCGTCGTCCTCGTCCTCGTCGTCCGCGTCGCCAAAGCGTAAACGCGGGGCGATTCGCGGCATCGCGCGGGAGATGAGGG
>CAYFOT010000018.1:0-30183 GCA_964344825.1 uncultured Actinomyces sp. | reverse complement strand
CCCGCGTCTGCATTGGCGCGTCCGCCCCGCGTCTGCATTGGCGCGTCCGCCCGCGCTGTCGTGCTTGCTGCAAACGGTGCGCAGTTCGTGGGCGCATGACTCGCCGGTCCCTCTCTCGATATCTTGGCGGGCATGTCGCTGCAAACGGGGCGCTCCGGAAACGCCTGTTTGTTACGAATCCTAAGCCCGATGGTTGTGGTGCATGATCGATGGTTAATCCCGGGATTAACCATCGATGTTGGGGATAACCATCGCTCTTAGAAACCGTCGAGCGTTGATTCGCGCATGCTGGCACAGGCGCATGCTGGCACTGACACAGGCACTGGCGCAGGCACATGCACATGCACACGCCAGAGGCGCTTCCACCACAGCCCGTTTTTTGAAGAGCCCCCCAAAATTAGTGACCTGAAGCTCCGGCGAATCTCACGGTCATATCACTTGGTAAACTGTGAGATGTGCGTCGCGACGGCGCTGACTCACTGGCGCAGAAAGCGCTGACGAACTAGCACGGAGGCTTGATCGATTCATGGTCAAATACGTTTACGACTTCTCCCAGGGTGACAAGAACCAGAAGGATCTTCTGGGTGGTAAGGGCGCGAACCTGGCAGAGATGACTCGTCTGGGGTTGCCCGTTCCCCCCGGATTTACCATCACAACGGAAGCGTGCAGGGTTTACCTGGACTCCGGTGCGGTTCCGGAAGAGCTCTCCACAGAGGTAACAAAGGAACTGCGCAAGGTTGAAGAAGTCATGGGGCGTGAACTGGGCGACTCGGAGCATCCACTCCTCGTCTCCGTGCGTTCCGGCGCGAAGTTCTCAATGCCTGGAATGATGGAAACGGTTCTTAACATCGGCTTGAACGATGAGTCGGTGAAGGGCCTCGCCCAGGACGCTGATGAGCGTTTCGCGTGGGACTCCTACCGTCGTCTCATCCAGATGTTTGGGAAGACTGTTCTGGATGTGGATGGTGACCTTTTTGGTGACGCCCTCGAAGAACTGAAAGAGGCGCGTGGTGTCGCGGCCGACACAGACCTGACCGCGGATGACTGGAAAGAACTGGTCGGCACATTCAAGCAGATTGTGCAGGACGAAACCGGGGAGCCGTTCCCGCAGAACCCGCGTGACCAGATGGACATGGCCATTGAGGCCGTGTTCCGCTCATGGAACACAGAGCGTGCGAAGATCTACCGTCGTCGTGAGCGTATTCCTGAGGACTTGGGCACCGCCGTCAACGTACAGACCATGGTGTTCGGCAACCTGGGCGATACTTCCGGCACAGGCGTGTGCTTCACGCGTGACCCATCCACGGGTCACTCTGGCGTCTACGGGGACTACCTGATGAACGCGCAGGGTGAGGACGTCGTGGCGGGTATCCGCAACACGGAGCCCCTGGCGGCACTGGGCGACCAGGACCCCGCGGCGTACAAGGAACTGCGCGCGATCATGCGCAAGCTGGAGACGCACTACCAGGACCTCTGCGACATTGAGTTCACCATCCAGGAAGGCAAGCTGTGGATGCTGCAGACGCGTGTCGGTAAGCGTACCGCCGCCGCTGCGTTCCGCATTGCGATCCAGCTGGTGGATGAGAAGCTGATTACCCGTGATGAGGCGTTGGAGCGCGTGACGGGTGAGCAGCTCACCCAGCTGATGTTCCCGCAGATTGCTGCTGCAGCTGAGAAGGTGCTGATCACCAAGGGTATGGCGGCGTCTCCGGGTGCGGCCGTTGGCAAGATCGTATTCAACAACGCTCAGGCTGAGGCCGCTGCCGCAGCAGGCATCAAGTCCGTGCTGGTGCGCCGCGAAACCAACCCGGAAGACCTGCCGGGCATGGTTGCCTCTGAAGGTATCTTGACGGCTCGTGGCGGTAAGACCTCCCACGCAGCCGTTGTTGCGCGTGGCATGGGTAAGACCTGTGTCGTTGGTGCCGATGCCTTGGTTATCGATGAGGTTGCCGGGACCGTTTCCGTTGGCGACTTTGAGCTGGACGGGGACTCCGTCATCGCCATTGATGGGTCAACCGGTGAGGTGTTCCTGGGTGAGGTTGAGGTTGAGGACTCTGCCGTCACGACCTACCTGCTTGAGGGTCTGGAGGCAGGCCTCGCAGCGGCAGGAGACGATGAGGGCGCCCGCGAACTCATCGAATCCGTGGACCGGCTCCTGACCCATGCCGACCAGGTTCGCCGCCTAGACGTGCGTGCGAACGCCGACAGCCCCAAGGACGCCATGTTCGCCCTTGACTTCGGTGCACAGGGCATTGGGCTCTGCCGCACAGAGCACATGTTCCTAGGTGAGCGTCGTCCGCTGGTGGAGCGCGTCATTCTGTCGGAGGCCGGCTCGGAGGATCAGCAGGAGGCGTTGGACGCCCTCGAAGTTCTCCAGAGGGGCGACTTCCTTGAGATGCTGCGCGTCATGGACGGCAAGCCCATGACGATTCGTCTGATTGACCCGCCGCTGCATGAGTTCCTTCCGGATCTCACCTCGCTTGAGGTGAAGGCCGCGGTTGCGAAGGCTCTGGGCGAAGAGATCAGCGAAGAGGATGAAAGGCTGCTAGTTGAGGTGCGTCGCCTGCATGAGGCGAACCCGATGCTCGGCCTGCGTGGCGTCCGTCTGGGACTGTACCTGCCGGGAATGTTCAAGCTGCAGGCCCGCGCCATCGCGGAGGCCACAGCGGAGCTGCAGGCTGAGGGTCTGAACCCGAAGCCTGAAATCATGGTCCCGCTGGTTGCGTCCATCCGTGAACAGCAGCTGGTCCGTTCCTTCCTTGAGCCGGAACTGGTCGCTGTGGAAGAGGCAACAGGGCAGAAGCTGAACATTCCGATCGGTTGCATGGTGGAGTTGCCGCGTGCGGCAGTCACCGCCCAGGACCTGGCGCGTGAGGCTGATTTCTTCTCCTTCGGTACCAACGACCTGACCCAGACGGTCTGGGGCTTCTCCCGTGACGACGTTGAGGGCGCGTTCTTCGATGAGTACATTGAGGCGGGCGTCTTCGGCGTTTCCCCGTTTGAGACCATCGATGTCAACGGTGTCGGCCGCGTCGTAGAGATCGGTGTTCATAGGGGCCGTTCGACCAAGCCAGAGTTGAAGTTGGGTGTTTGTGGTGAGCACGGTGGTGACCCTGCATCCATCCACTTCTTCAACAAGGTTGGGTTGGACTACGTGTCTTGTTCTCCGTTCCGCGTTCCAGTCGCACGCCTTGAGGCGGGCCGCGCAGCGGTAATGAGCGAATAGTTGTAGGACATTCGCGGGGATCCACCCCGTCAATGCGCTGGGGCGGGTGGCCGATTGGGCACCCGCCCTCCGCGTTTAACGCTGAAGTGGCAATGAGCGGGTGAAGCGTTAAGCCCCTCCTATGTGGAACAAAGTTGGGACCTAATTCCCAAGTGCGACGTAGCGGTGATGCCTTTGCGATACACGCGTCGGAGCCGCGGAGAGTCGCTCGCGCGTCCTAGATGGTGCTGGAGGCCTGCTGTTGCAACGAAAAGGCGGTTTCCGTGTGCTCCAAATGCACTCAGTTATTTAAGAAACATCTGCCTGTCGAATATTGGACGAGATAGGTTAGGCGTACCTAAGCTGTACCTCATGATGCTTGCGAAGTGCCCGTTGCGAACCAGGGCTCGAATAACCGCTGTTGACGTAGAAAAGCAGTTCGATCTTCGACTGCAAGAACTGGGTGTCCGCGCCGGTGCGGAGTTCTCAGTTGTTAACCGGGCGGCCTTCGGGGGTCTGGTTATTAACATTGCTGGCGCCCGGATTGCAGTGGACCACAAGAGCGCCAAGAGGATCATGGTGGAGGACGCGTGCGCGTCGACCAGTGCTCTGTCGCAGCCAAAAGGCGCGCCCGGCCACGCCACCCGTCAGGGATCCTCCTACGCCTTCTCCGCCCTCGTGCCCACCACAGAAGGCAGCGCTAAGTGAGCTGCCCACACTGCGGGCCGTCCGGTTCCGTCAACGTTGACATCCGCGACGTAAGCGCGGCGGAACCCACGATTTTGCTGGTCGGCAATCCCAACGTTGGTAAGTCGACAGTTTTCAACCTGATTACGGGTGCGCGCCAAGCTGTGGTGAACGCCCCCGGGACGACGGTCGAGGTCGCGGTGGGGCGCGCTGCGGGACTCAAAGCTCGGGTCGTGGACACCCCTGGGACCTACTCCTTGATTGCTAACTCTGCCGATGAGCAAGTCGTGGTCGACAACCTTGCGGGCACACCCGGCTCCCTCACGGACCCAGCCTCCGGACGAAGCGTCGACCTTGTTGTAGCGGTCCTAGATGCGACAGCACTGACGCGATCGTTATATCTGCTTGCCCAGGTTGCACGCACCGGGCGCCCCGTGGTCGGGTTAGTCACCCTTCAGGACGTCGCGGCAGCGGAGGGCGAGGCCGTTGATGTGGACGCCCTCGCCAAAACGCTGGGGATACCCGTCATGGTTGTTGACCCGCGTGGATCGAAGCAGCGGGCAGACGTAGAGGCCTTCATCGCGGCAGGTCTCGCGATGCGCCCACGTGTTCAGGGAATCACCCCGGATCCCGCGGCTCCCGGGTACAACCAGGTTGCTGCTGCGGCCGCCCTTGCTGCCCAACAGTGCCACACCCCGCTGAACCTAGTGGGAGAGGTGGCATGCCACTGCGACGAAACCGGTGTCTGCGCGCACGCACCCATCGACTCCACTGAGGCGGCCGTCGCGGCGGACCCCGCGGCAGACGCGTCAGAGATCTTCTCTTGGGTGGACGAGGTCGAGCAGAGCCTGGGCCGCATCGAATCCGAAGCCACGCGACTGTCAAGGTCCGACCGCATCGACCGCTTCTTGCTCAACCCCTGGTTCGGCATCCCCGTTTTCTTTGCCCTAATGTGGCTGCTATTCAAGATTGCGGGGGAGTGGGTTGGCCCGATCCAAGACCTTTTCGACGGGTTCTTCGCGTCGGAGGAGCCGGGCGCCCTGTCCGTCGCCAACCTGACCAACACGCTGCTGGCGCAGGTGGGCTTGGAGGACACTTGGGTTCAAGGCTTGCTGGTGGGGGGTCTGCTTACCGGCCTGGGCGTCGTTGCCTCCTTCGTACCTTTGATGTTCGCCATTTTCTTCATGATTTCTCTCTTGGAAGACTCCGGGTACATGGCGCGCGCTGCCTTCCTGGGAGATCGGCTGATGCGCAAGATCGGCCTAGACGGCCGTGTGATCATGCCGTTGATCATGGGTTTTGGTTGTAACCTGCCGTCGCTTGCGGCAACACGAACCCTGCCAAATCCGCGTCAGCGTATCGTGACTGTGCTGATTACTCCGTACACGTCATGTGCGGCACGGCTGACTATCTATCTGATGATCGCCCGCATATTTTTCCCTGAGCACACTGGAACTATCATTTTCGGCCTTTACATGATGTCGATCTTGATGGTGGTTTTGGGGGCCCTAGTCTTGCGGCCCTTCTTCACCAAGGGACAAACGCAAGCTCCGCTGATGCTGATCTTGCCGCCCTACGGAATGCCCAGGATTTTGGCCACCGCCCATAAGACGTGGAGTCGCTCCTGGGCGTTCGTGAAGGGCGCGGGAAAGATCATTGTCATCATGACTCTGGTGGTGTGGCTGTTGGGTGCCATTCCGACCTCGTCCGACTACAGGTTCGCAGATCCGGACATGCCCATGTCTGAGTCCGCGTACGGTCGCACGGCTCAGGCCCTGGAGCCCGTGTTTGCGCCTGCCGGATTCGGTGAGTGGCACATGACGGGTGCGCTCATGACAGGGTTCGTGGCGAAAGAGACCGTTATTTCCTCCATTGTCGTCTCATACAACCTTGATCCGGAGGCGGCCGGGGACGCGGAGGACGGCGGGGACGATCTGGGTAGCCTGCCGGGACTGGTACGGACTTCGTTCGAGGACGCTGCGGGAAGTGCGGCTCCACTTGGCGCCTTAGCGTTCCTGATCTTCGTCCTCACCTACACGCCATGTCTGGCCACGGTTGCAGAGCAAGTGCGCCAGATCGGCGGGAAACTCACCACGATCGCGGTGATTGCCCAACTGGTCATAGCATGGCTTCTGGCGGTCGGGTTCTTCCAGATCGGACGCCTATTCTTATGACGCCTCCGCTCGGCGTCCGCGGTGGCACGCCAACCCTTGAGGAACGCGTGAAGGCGCGTTTGTTCGAGGGCGCCACAATCGTGGGTGTCGCAGCCGCGGAAAACATATCCGTAGGCCTTGCGACGATCATCGTAGAAGACCTTGGCAGACGCGGCCTGGTGAGCCCCGCTGAGTCCCTCTGCGCCTCCGGGCTTGGAGCCTGCGGCGGCGGGCAGGGGGAGCAGGTAGCTATCCATTGCGCAGGTTGCCCACTTATTTCCCTGAGACCATCGAAGGCGTGAGAGAATAGCCGCTAGGTCAACACGGTAGGGGTGTGGAGTCATGGCGCTTTTTGAGCTGGAGGACGGTCGGTTGGTGCCCGCCCAGTTCGGACGTGAGGTCCCAGACGGATTTTCGGAAGATGTGCTGCAAGCCGTGCGCATGCAAGTGCTGGAGATTGTTTCAAGGCCCCTGTTCCCGATCGCATGGTCCGCCGGGTCGGGTGGCGACGAATCTGCTCCGCGCCTAACTGCGCTTGATGCCGCCGGTCAAGTTGTGGCGGTAGAGGTTGTCGCTGAACTGGATGCGGACGTGCTGATTGAGGCGCTGTCCCGACTGGCTGACAGCGCAGCGATGTCCTGGACCGACCTTGCGCGTCAGTACCCGCATGGCATTGAGGGCTTTAAGAGGGGTTGGGCTCAGTTCCGTGAGACAATGCCGACCTCCCCACCGAATGGTCCACGCATGGTCTTGGTTGCCGCAAACGTAGCCCCGGAAGTGCGCCCAGCGTTGGACGTATTGTCGTCTTCAGGTGTCGAAGTACATGAGATGTCGTTGCGCCAAACCAATAACGGGCGTGCCTTCTTGGAGGTAGAACCGGTTGGGCAACGTCTCTACAACCACCGATTCACGCCGGTTTTGGACAGCACCAGTGCAGTGCCGACGCTTGCGGAAGCTGCGCGTAAGTCCAAGAAGGCCTCGACTGAACCACCTGATGGGGCTCCCACCCATGATGTTCTTGCGCGCCGGGGCCGCGGTGAGGCACTACAGTATGAACCGCCTTCGACGCCCGCCAAGCAGGCCGTGCCACGGCGTGATTCGGAGCTGAAGAAGCCGGTTGCTGAGCCGGTAAAGCCAGTTGCGGAGCCGGCGAAGCCCCGCGTTGAAAAGATTACGCAACAGAAGGCGGTACCTGTGCAGCCCGCTGCTCGTCAGCCTGTTTCCAGCGGGGCCTCGTGGGTTCCTCTGACGCGCGCAGAAGCCGCATCACGTCGGACCAAGGTTAGACCCGCGCAGTCCAAAGCGGAGGTCAAGCCGACACCCGCGCAACCGAAGGCGCCGGCGGTTGCAGAACCTGCCGCGCCGCAACAGGTGCCATCGCGGATGGACCGGCGCCGCCCTCGCCCCACCGACGCCCCACCGCAGAGGGCGACTAAGTTGGAGCCCACGCCCGTGTTCCAGCGGGTGGAAACGACGGCTGTGCCCGTCGCGCAGAAAGCGCGTGTTTCCCCGACCTCGACTCCGCTACGGACACGCTCGGCACGCCATGAACGACCCGACGGCTACCCAGCGCGCGTGGGGTTGAGTCGCCAGGAACGTCGCGCTCAGGAGAGGGCACAGCGTGGAGCGCAGCAGCACGTCGAAATGGACGCGGCGGGGCTGACGTACCTGGCCAGGATGCTTGGGGACGATGTTTCACTGTCTTTGAGCCCTGCTTCGCGCGGCCCGCGTGGCGCGGTGCTTTCGCTGGAAGGTCAGATCATTGTCCCGGCGGGCGCGTTTACCGACCCCTCCCAGGCTCTTCGCGCCATGGGGATTTACGGGGAGGACGGCTGGGCTGCTTGGCACCTGGGGGACGAACGTGGGCCGACGCTGCGTGAGTCTATTGAGGAGATCAACAGGGGTCGCTAAGCCCAGTGAAGGCCAGCCACTTCCGTATGGTCTCAAACAATGCGTCCCGGACAGGCGGGTCGGACAACAGCAGGTCGTGTTTGCCGGGGAATCGCGCTATCACGACTGAATCAGAGAGCCGCGCGGCGCGGTCTGTTATCGCGCCGGCATCCAGCACGACGTCACTGCGGAAAACGGCCTCGCTCCAAGAGAAGTCCAGTCCGGAATCCGTTGACGCCATCGCCAGGACGGGGACGTCTAGGTGGACGTCCTTCTCTATCGCCGCGTGCCCCTCCAGGATGGCAGCGACCCAGGCCGCGGGCGCCGCGTAGGAGAAAGGCCACTTCCACTCTGGCCTGACCTGCCACCCGACGAAGGCGGGATCTTCTGGCAGCTCATCAAAGTAGTCTGGTATTTCCAAGCCGGAGTCTTTCCACCCGCTGGCAATGGACTGGTAGTAGGAGTCCGTCTTCGATACCCCGATGATCGGCGCGTGCGGCCGGATGCTACCAACGCGTGACGTTATCTGGTGGATGGCGGGGCGGATATTGGAGTACATCTGCAGTTCCAGCCATGCAGAGTTCAGGATCAGACCACGGATACGCCCCGGGTTCCGCCATGCCCACAGCGTCGCGATCAGGCCACCCGTAGAGTGAGCCATCATCACCAAGGGGAGGCCCGGGCATTCCTCTTCCAATATGTCAAGAGCAAGGCCGATCTCCCTGTCGTACACCGCCAGGTCGGAGGTGTAGCCGATGGTTTGGCCCGGACGTAGTGAGCGGCCGTGTTTCCTGAGGTCGAGGGCGTAAAACGCTCCGCCTATCTCACTTATCCGGCGGGCTGCTTCAGAATGAAAGAAGTAGTCGTTGCGGCCGTGTAAGTACAGGACAGCAAACGTTGGCTCCTTGCGTGTACGCGGTGTGATTGCGTCAAGCATTCTGTGGAGACGTGTCCCAACCCCGCGTCTGGGCGCGTGCCCTTCTGACTGGGGTATCGACGAAGTGAGACGAACCACTGTGGCTACGTTCGGGCCCTCTCCGTCAGGTTCGAGGGCGATGGTCCTAGATTCGAAGTCCGCGCCCAGCATGTCGGGCGCCCACCTCCCCACGGGAGCCGGACCCGCAGTGCCCCAAGGTGCCATGACGTCTACTTCGACGTCTGGGACCTCCTCAGGTTTCCGTGCCAGTTCATGCTTATTGGGTTCGTTAGAGGTCGCCGGCCTGCCCTTTTCCATCTCTTCATCCACACTCCCAGCGTAGGCCACATGTCGAACCTCCGGGGTTGCAGGCACCGAGAAACCTTGGGAATGGTGGTGCTGGTGTTGCGTTTGTTGCTAGTGTTGCGGTTGTGACTAGTGTTGTGGTTGTGACTAGTGGGTCTAATGAGGTGGGAGTGTGTTCACTCTGCGCACAGACCCTCCTAGCGGGCAGGTATTTGGTTGGTTGGGCACAAAGGGGGCCAGTTTGCGTAGACCTGAAGTGGCGTTAAGGAGGCGGGTAGCCGCCAAACTTGGGAGCGCCGTCGCTGTTGTGGGTCTGTCGATGGGCATGCTGGCGGGGGGTCCCCTGGCAGCTGCAGCCCCGACGCAAGAGGACGTGGACAACGCCAAGGCGGAGGTTGCGTACGCTGAGATGAGCGTGGCCCAGCTGGAGATCCAGTTGGCATCAGCAGAAGCGGACGCCCAAGATGCAAGGATCCAGGCCGCGATAGCCATGGAAGACGCGAACCAGGCGCGTATAGACCTGGATGAGGCTATTGAGACCGCAAAGACGGCTGCAGCTGAGTCGGTAAAGGCGAAGGAAGCGTATGAGGTTGGCCTGAAGCAGCTGGCCGGAGTGTCGCAGGCCGCCTACCGGGGCAGTGCTGGATCCTTAGATGCGTGGGCACCCTACCTAGGCTCTGGCGGCCTGCAGACCATTGAGCAGAAACGCAACGCTGTGCAGTCCTTCGGTTTGGCTGCTGATAACCGTATGCAGGAGGTATCGGCGCTTCAACAGGTCTCAGAGGTTATGGAGGCGGCCGCTGAGCGTGCCAAGGAAGCGGAAGCAGAAGCCTATGTGCTGGCTGAGGCTGCGGCCCAGGAGGCCGAAGACGCAGTAGAGCGAGCACAACAGATCGCGGACGCAACGGCTGTTTCGCGCGACCAAATGGTGGCTGAACTGGCGGTTAAGCGGCAAACCTCAGTGGATCTTGAGAACCAACGTATCGCCGCTGCGGAAGAACAGCGCCGCGCGGAAGAGGAAGCGGCAGCCAGGGCTCGGGCAGAAAGAGAAGCCGCGACAGACAAGGAGAAGACGTCTGGGTCGTCCAGTTCTTCGGGATCATCCAGCTCTTCGGGGTCTTCAAGCTCGTCCGGGTCCAGTTCTTCGGGATCATCCAGCACGACGACCTCCAAGCCAGCACCCAAACCTACGCCGGCGCCTAAACCCGCGCCGACACCCAAGCCAACGCCAACGCCAGCGCCATCCACATCCGGATCCAGCGTCGTGGAACTTGCGAAGTCCCGGCTTGGGGCACCCTATGTTTGGGCGGCGGAGGGCCCGTGGGCATTTGACTGCTCCGGCCTTGTGACTTGGATTTACAGGCAGAAGGGGATTTACGTCCCCCATCAGAGCGGCATGCAGTATTGGGCGGCGACGCGCGTCCCGTTCTCTCAGGCTCAGCCTGGTGACTTGGTGTTCTGGGGTAGAGGCGGCGGCACCGACGACATCTACCATGTTGCGATCTACCTGGGGAACAACCAGATCATTCACGCACCGCAGCCGGGGAAGAACGTCATGATCGCTGACCTATACAACTGGCAGAACCTACTGCCATATGTGGGGCGCTTCTAACTCTGACGCAACACAAAGCCGGCGCTGGCTGTCATGCCACGCGCCGGCTTTGGGTTTGCTGCAGGTACAGGTATCAGTGGTTCCCCCGCGCCTCAGCCCTCTTCAGCCTGTCGAACGAGCGGACGATCTCCGCCTCCGCTTCTTCCCGGCCAACCCAGTGGGCGCCTTCAACCGATTTCCCGGGTTCCAAGTCTTTGTACACCTCAAAGAAGTGTTGGATCTCAAGCCTGTGGAACTCAGATACGTCCTCAAGCTCCGTCCTCCACGCAGCACGGTGATCGCCAGCGGGAACGCACAGAACCTTGTCATCCCCGCCCATCTCATCTTTCATTCGGAACATTCCCAGAGCGCGGCAACGGATCACGCAGCCAGGGAAGGTTGGTTCTTCTAAGAGAACCAAGGCGTCCAGTGGGTCCCCGTCCTCTCCCAGTGTGTCATCGATGAAACCGTAGTCATCCGGGTACCGCGTAGACGTGAATAGAAGCCGATCCAAACGGATTCGTCCCGTTTCGTGATCAATTTCATACTTGTTTCGATTCCCCTTCGGGATCTCGATAGTGACATCGAACTCCATTGTCGACCCTTCTTTGAGTGCACGCGCATCTGGAAGTTCCACCTGTTGAACTAAAGTAGTTGAATCACAATAGTCAGGGAGGTGGAATGCGCCGTCATGCGTTTCCCGCAATTGTAGGTGCAATAGTCCTCGTTTTGGTGGCGGTCATGTTTTTCCTAGTTTTCGGGATGCAGAGGTTCCTCCCAGTGATTGCCTCCACGTCCTTGGGAACACCAGCAAAATCGCCAGAAATACCCCTCGCGTCGGTGCCTGAAACCCAAATGGAATCAGAGGCGGCCGGCGGCGACACGCTGACGGAGAAACGCATTGCTGAGGCTTGGGCCGACGTGCAGAAGGCGGCCGACGAAGGCGGCTGGCAGTCCTGGGCCGAAGTTGTAGACGCGGACACGGGGGAAGTCCTCTTTTCCGCGGCTGCTTCACAGCTGCACACTCCGGCCTCGACGCAGAAGGTCCTGACCGCACGGTTTGCGCTGGCCGCCCTCGACCCCAGCGACACGCTGACCACCGGCGTTTCCATGGAGGGATCCGACCTTTACCTGTGGGGCCAGGGCGACTTGCTGCTTGCACCCGACGCCGGCAATCCGTCGCAGGCAGACGGACACGCGGGCCTCGGTGACCTTGCTTCGCAGGCGGCAGACGTGCTGGAACAAGCGGGACTCACGACTGTCAACCTTGTTTATGAGGACGCCATCTTTGACGGTCCGTTACGAAACCCCGCGTGGGTGCAGCAAGAGGTCGCGGACTATGCGGGCGATGTGGGCCCCTACGCGATAGATACTGGTCGCGTGATGCCCCACGCATGGAGCTTTGAGCCGAACTCAGCCGCCGTGGTAGCAAAGACTTTCGCGCAACGCCTTGGAGAGAAGGGCATCACCGTTCAAGCGATCAACCCCGGACCGACCCCGAGCGGTGCGGTGCCAATAGCCCAAGTGGAGTCTGCGCCAGTCATAGACCAGATTGAGTACATGGTGATCACTTCGGACAACACGCTTGCGGAACAGTATTGCCACCTGGCAACGCTGGCTGGTGGGGCAGAAGTGGTGGATTTCCAGACTTCCGGTGCGGCGATGAAGCAGTTCGCGGTCGACAACGGAGTGCACGCTGAGGATATCGTCGTGGCTGATTGCTCCGGCCTTGATAAGGATTCCCGTTTGACCGCAGAAGTGCTGACGGAGACGATCATGGCAGCAGCCGGTGGTGCGGGAGCGGAGTCTTCGCTTGTCCGGCTCTTCCCGGTGGCGGGAATGAGTGGCACGCTGGGAGACCGGTTTGAGGACCAGCCTGCTCTTGGGAACGTGAATGCGAAGACGGGCTCCCTAGGTCATGTCAGCACGCTGGCTGGTGTCCTCACCACGAAGTCAGGGCAGAATCTGGTGTTCGCTGTCGGCAACGACAACGTCCCTGACAATGACGCGGCCTCCACCCGCGTCTACATTGACAAGTTCGTTGAGTTCTTGGCGCAAAGCTAGGCAATGACTATCCTGGGATCTTCCCCTCCCTTCCCGGCGCGCCCAGTGTCACTGGCAGTGCGCGACTACCTACGTGCGCACCTGGGGTTGGGGGAGCCGGATTCGTCCCTAAACTCGGGTCTACACGGCGTGCTTGTCGGAGTCTCGGGCGGTGCCGACTCCCTTTCCTTAGCCTTGGCGGCCGCTGAGCACGCGCAACACTGGGGAGTCCCGATCGTCCTTGCTACCGTGGACCATTCGATGAGAGAGGGCTCCGCAGAGGAGGCCCACAAAGTGAGAGAACAGCTCCTGCGCGCCGGTGTGGAGGACGCGCGCGTGCTGTCCGCTGCGCCTACGGATGCGCCGCGCCCCCTTGAGGGAAAGGCACGCCAGGTGCGCCATGCACTCCTAGAGGCGTTGGCTGTGGAGTGGGGCGCGGAAAACAGGCTTGCGACCGTGGACATTCTTGTTGGTCACACGATGGACGACCAGGCGGAGACCGTACTGATGCGGTTGGGTAGGGGAGCGTCGCCGCGGGCGTTGGCTGCTATGCGGCCTCGGACCCGACTCAGTCGTGGTGGTGCGCATTTTCCCGAAAAGGGGCGTCGCGAGGCCCCGGAACTGTTCCGAGGGCGTCCGCTGCTTGATCTACGGCGCACAGATACGGAGGGGTTTTGCCGAGCACTGGGATTGTCCTGGGTAGAGGACCCCACGAATACGTTGGAGGGGAGCTGGACGACGGCCGGAGGGGAACCGTTGGTGCGTAGCGCGTTGCGGCATTCGGTGCTCCCGCGGCTTGGGGAAGCGTTGGGACAGGACCCGGTGCCCGCGTTGGCCCGCGTGGCAGCGATGCTGGGCGCGGACGAGGACGCGCTGGCTTGGCACGCACAGACGTCTTATGAACGCGCGTTGGCCGCGGGTCAGGGCGCGAAGACTGGCGACGTGAAGATAGAGGGCGAGGGCGAGGGCGACCGGGCTTCCGCCCTCGAACTGAACGTGGCGGAGCTCCAGCGGTTACCTGAGGCAATCCGGACAAGGGTCTACCTTCTGGCATGGCAGAAGTTGACCAAGGGCACCTACGAAGAAGGGGCGCTCCCACAGGGTGCTCATCCGACGTTTGCGCAGGTGGCGGCGGTGGATGCGCTGGTGACTAGAGATGTTGCTGGGCGACTTTGCCCAGTTGGGAAAGAGGTGAGGCTGCCCGGGGTGAAGGTGGCGCGCTCCAGATGGCAGCTGCTGCTCACGCCTGTTTTAGAACCGTTTTTCGGCTGATCGCGGAGAAACCCGCCGAATACAGGAGATAGCGCACTGGGCGTGAGGTTAAGTCGGGGTGGGGCGCTAGAGTAATGGGGTAAATCTAGGAAGATTGCGAGTGGCGGCGCGTTCTGCGTTGACTCTCGCGGGTGTGTGGGAACCGAACACTAGAAGGGGAGCGGTGTGGACGCGCAAGACATGGGGTCGGACCTGGAGAAGGTCCTCCTGACGGAAGACCAGATTGATCAGCGCTTGACTGAGCTTGCCGCGCAGGTGGAGGCTGACTATGAGGGTCAGGATTTGCTGCTGATTGGGGTCCTGAAGGGCGCCGCACCCGTGATGGTTGACTTCTCCCGGAAGCTGCACCGAAGCGTACACATTGACTGGATGGCGGTGTCCTCTTACGGCTCCGGCACCAAGTCATCAGGTGTGGTGCGGATCCTGAAGGATTTGGACACCGACATTCACGGAAAGAATGTCTTGATCGTTGAAGACATCTTGGACTCCGGACTCACGTTGTCTTGGTTGCGGGAGAACCTCTTGGCTCGTGGCGCCAAGTCGGTGGAGATCCTAACTCTTCTGCGCAAACCGGAAGCTAACAAAGTCGACGTGGAATTGAAGTACTTGGGCTTCGATATCCCCGACGAATTCGTAATCGGCTACGGCCTTGATTATGCGGAAGACTACAGGCATCTGAATTGCATAGGCACGCTGGCACGCCACGTGTATGAGACTGAGGGCGAATAGTTTATGACCTCTTCGGAAACCAAAGGCAAGGGTAAGAAGCCGGCAGGTAAGGCTTGGCCATACGTTGTGGTCCCGCTTGTAGCGTTGGTGGTCATCGGCTGGTTCGTGTGGCGGCTGCTACAGCCCGGGGTGGTTCCCACCTCTGAGGGAATGGAAATCCTGCGCACCCAAGATCTGCAAAGTGCAGTACTTAATGATGGAACCCAGCAGGTCAGTATGGTTCTTGTGGAACCGTACACGCATGAGTCCACGGCGGTGGAGGACCCCGAACGGGAGCTGGGGAAGAACATAACATTCACCTACGCGCGTGCTCAGACCGACGAAATCTTGGAACTTATTGAGGACGCAGAACCGCCAAAGGGCTACAACGCGCTCTACCCGCAGACGTCTGTTCTGGGAGGCATGCTGCAGCTAATGCTGCCCATGATCATCATTTTGGGTGCGTTCTGGTTCCTCATGTCACGTACTACGCGTGGGGGCATGATGGGGTCCTTCTCATCTTCCAAGGCCAAGGAATTCAACGAAGAGAACCCACAGATTACGTTCGCCGATGTCGCAGGTGAAGATGAGGCCGTGGAAGAGTTGGAAGAGATCAAGGAATTCTTGGTTGACCCAGCGAAGTTCACCTCCGTCGGTGCGAAGATTCCCCGCGGCGTGCTCCTCTATGGTCCTCCCGGAACCGGAAAGACACTGCTTGCGAAGGCAGTCGCGGGCGAAGCGAAAGTACCTTTCTTCTCCATCTCCGGATCGGAGTTCATGGAGTTGTACGTGGGCGTTGGCGCATCCCGCGTCCGCGACCTATTCAATAAGGCGCGTAAGGCAGCCCCGGCGATCATCTTTGTGGATGAGATCGACGCGATTGGCCGTCACCGTGGCTCCGGTATTGGCGGTGGCAACGATGAGCGTGAGCAGACCCTGAACCAGATGCTGGTTGAGCTGGACGGTTTCGACGTACGGACAAACGTCATAATGATCGCGGCGACCAACCGGCCTGACATTTTGGATCCGGCCCTCCTGCGGCCTGGGCGTTTCGACAGGCAAATCGCGGTGGAAGCCCCGGACCTGAAAGGACGCCAAGCGATCCTTGAAGTTCACGCCCAGGGTAAGCCACTCACTCCCGACGTTGACATGTACCAGATCGCCAAACGCACTCCCGGTTTTACCGGTGCGGATCTGGCGAACGTCCTGAATGAGGCGGCGCTTCTTACTGCAAGGTCCAATGCAGACCTGATCGACATGCGCGCTATCGACGAAGCAATCGACCGCGTGATTGCGGGACCACAGAAACGCACCCGTGTGATGAATGAACACGACAAGTACGTGACCGCATACCATGAGGCCGGGCATGCCGTGTGTGCCGCGGCGCTCCAGTACACGGACCCCGTAACCAAGGTGACGATTCTCCCGCGTGGGCGGGCGCTTGGCTACACGATGGTGATGCCAACCGAAGACCGGTACTCGAAGACCCGAAACCAGCTGCTTGACGACCTCGTCTACGCTATGGGCGGCCGGGTTGCGGAAGAAGTCGTCTTCCGTGACCCTTCCACGGGAGCTTCCAACGACATTGAGAAGGCCACCAAAACCGCGCGTGCGATGGTGACTGATTACGGCATGACCACGTCGGTAGGTGTCGTGAAGCTGGGTAACCAGGAGACGGATCCTTTTGTTGGTCGGGAGATGGGGCAGGGGCGTGGCCTAAACATTTCCGATCATCAAGCCACGATGATCGATAACCAGGTTCGTGAGTTGGTGGACAGCGCAATAAACCAGGCATGGGCAATCCTTACGGAGAACCGCCACGTCCTAGATGCCTTGGCGTTGAAACTGCTGGACATAGAAACTATCGATGAAAAGGGCTTGGCGGAGATATTCAAGGACATCGTGAAGCAACCTAAACGCGAGGTCTGGAACTACGGACACCACGCGGCAGTTGACGGAGCAGTCCTGGGGCATCCGGTTGGTCTCAACCCCAAGGATGTCGATCCGCCTGCCCCTATCAACGAAGTTTTCAATGGCTGAGGAAACCTGGACCATGGATTCAACCAACACTAGGGGAGCTTTTGACGCCCCCCTTGTGAAACATGCTGTTCGTCAGCTGCTGGCAGCGATCGGGGAAGACCCGTCACGCGAAGGACTGGTGGAAACGCCAGACCGTGTAGCGCGCTCCTACGCGGAGATCTTTGCGGGTGCGCAGGTTGACCCCTCCGAACACCTTAGGACAACGTTCAAGGTCGATACTGAGGACTTGGTGATCGTGAAAGACATCGAGTTTCACTCGATGTGTGAGCACCATCTGCTTCCGTTCTTCGGTGTCGTCTCCATCGCGTACCTACCGCGCGGTGGGATGGTTACTGGCCTTTCGAAGCTTGCTCGATGCGTCGAAGGCTACGCGCGAAGGGCTCAGGTTCAAGAGCGGTTGACGAAAGAGATCAGTGACGCACTTGTTGACGCCCTCGATCCGCACGGCACGGCGGTGATAGTGAAGGCGGAACACATGTGCATGACGATGCGCGGCGTGAAGAAGACTGGAGCCGAAACGGTGACGTCCAGGTTCACGGGGGAGCTCGCGCTGGCCGATAGGAAGCGCGAAGTGTTGGACCTGCTCGGGGGGTAGCTGTGGACAAATCGCAGGTGATCTTGGCCCCTGTCTCACGCGGCAGCGTGCTTGGGGGCGGCAGAACTGCGGTGATGGGAATCCTCAACGTCACGCCTGATTCGTTCTCGGATGGGGGATTGTGGGAGCGCCCCCACGCCGCCATTGGCCACGCACTCGCGATGTATGACCAGGGTGCACTGATTGTCGACGTCGGAGGCGAATCCACCAGGCCGGGCGCACGCCGGGTAACAGTGGAGGAGGAGTGGGAGAGGGTAGCGCCCGCCATAAATGCCATGACGGACCGCGGCCTCTTGGTTTCCGTCGACACTGTGAATTCTGAGGTCGCACGTCGGGCAGTGGACTCCGGAGTTGCCATGGTGAACGACGTATCGGGGGGTTCCTATGACCCTCGAATCGCAGAGGTGAGTAGCGCTGCCGATGTCGCGCTGGTCGTGCAGCATTGGCGGGGCTTTCCGGCGGATCCCGCCCTCAACCAACACTATGACGACGTGGTTCGCGAGGTCGTTGCGGAGGAACTTTCTCAGGTCCAAGCAGTAACGGCAGCGGGCGTGCCAGGTAGTTCTGTGGTGGTGGACCCGGGACTGGGTTTTGCGAAGGGGACAGAGGATTCGTGGGCGCTGATGGACGCCCTCGACCGTTTTGTCGCACTCGATTTCCCCGTGCTTGTCGGTGCATCTAGGAAGCGTTTCGTGGCCGCTAGATATGCAGACTGGGATCATGGGACACTGGAGACCACAAAGAAAGCGGTGCAGGCTGGTGTCTGGGCAGTAAGGGTTCACGACGTCGAAGCGAATGTGCGCTTGATTGAGGAGCTATCGTGACAGGGGAAGAACAGCGCCGTGGAGTCCGCGACTGGGACGCCATAACCCTCAGTGGCCTTAAGGCTGTTGGTAACCATGGTGTCTATGACTTTGAGCGGGCGGGCAGCCAAGATTTCATTGCGGACATTACCCTGTACGTGGATGCTCGTAAGGCCGCCCGGACGGATGATGTGGCGGACACGGTGGATTATTCTGCGGTCGCAGAGGATGCTGTTGCGGTCTTGACGGGCCCGGCCGTGTTTTTGATTGAGACTCTTGCGTCAAGGCTTGCTGAAATCGCGCTTTCATACCCTGGCGTGAAACGGGCCGCCGTCACGGTGCACAAACCGATGGCGCCGCTAAAGCAACAGTTTTCAGACGTTTCGGTGACTGTGGTTAGGGAACGCAAAGGACAGGTAGAAGTGCCCGCCGAAGTTGGCGGCGGTACCACGGGCGCGGGGGAGTCCCTGCGCGACCAAGATCATTTGAGAGTTCGGCGGGCGGAAGTATCGCCACGGTCCCACGTTCAACCTCCATCCATGGATACACGCGCGAAGTCGAGCCGTGCTTTGCCTAAACCGGCCTCTTCGCCTTTGCCTTCAATACCGTCCTCGGTATCCGCGGCTGAGCCTCCCCGGGAGCTGGCGGTTACCCAACTGGATGCGCCCAAGCCGCCTACGCCTGCTGAGTCACGACCGGCGGGTGCGGGGCGTAGGCGCACACGCAGGGGGCCTTCGTACTCCGATCCGAACAGGCCCGCTAACGTTGTCTACGACGTCGTCCTAGCGCTTGGAGCGAACCGTGGAGACACGGTGGCCACCTTACGTGGTGCAGTGGAGGCATTGGCTGCGCTTGAGGGATTTGACGTTCAAGCGGTGTCGCCGCTGGTACGTACGGAACCCGTGCTCGAAAAAGGTGCTTTGCCCCAAGACGACTACATGAACGCCATTGTGCTTGGACAAACGGTTCTGGCACCGCCGGCACTACTGGCCGCGATCCAGAAGATTGAGTCCGATTTCGGGCGGGTGCGTGTGTCACGGTGGGGCGCCCGAACACTGGACATCGACATCATTGCGCTGGACCAGATGCGTCTTCAGACTAGTCGGCTTACGCTACCTCACCCGCGTGCTTGGTCGAGGGCGTTTGTTCTTTACCCTTGGTTCCAGGTCGATCCGGCCGCCCACCTAGCGGGCGCGGGTTACATTAAGGACCTGCTTGGGCATGCTGCTGACCTGTCGGGACTGCTGATGGAATATCCCGATTGGTTGGAAGGAGACGCGCACGGCGGTCCGGGGATGGCAGTTCCTCTAGAGTTGGCGCCGCGTCGGGAGGGGACCACAGAGTCGCCTTACGCTAAGCAACCCGTCAAGAACGCGGTGATCAGAGGGCAACAAGTGGAGCTGCTGGGCATAGAGGGTGACCTGCTTTTCCGCGCACTCATGGAGAGCGAATCGGACGCGCCGGACCAGACGTCTTCCCGACCTCGTACAAGGAGGAGATCGGGCGGGCAGCACGCCGTGGTACCTGAGCAAGCGAAGACCCCCACGCCGCTTCCCTCCAGGAGATCCCTGCACGCACCAAAGCAGAGTGACGCCGCGCAGCCGGAGCCGACTGCTGCGGTCGAACCACATCAGGATCTTCCTGAGCCTGTTCACCCTTCGGGGACCATCCCCGTTGTGGCGCGCAATACGACGAAGGAAGCCGCCCCTACCGAAAATCGCCGGGGACCACGTCATGGTCGGCCATCCCAGCCTTCCGCGGAGTCCCTGCCGCAGTGGGACTATTTCTCCAGGCCACAGACAAAACGAGTCGTTGATGCTATCGACGCGCCGGATCCGTCGCTGGTTGCCACCGCACAGATTCCGCGTGTTTCCCGAAACGTCACGGTCCGTCCGACGCCAACAGGATCTATTCCTGTGCGCCAGGTCCGGAACACGACGGCCCAGGACTAGGGCGGTGGCGTACACGTGGAGCCACTGAAACTCAAGCTGGTAGGTGCCATCGGCATCGTCGCATTGGCTGTGGGCGCACTTGGTGCAGCGTTGCTGGTCCGGTATGGTTCCGGGCCGTTGACCGTGACGCCGTGGACGTCCCTTCTCTTCGTTCTTATCGGTGTGTGGCTGTTGATCGGCGGTCGGGCCGTGAAGAAGCTGAAGTCGCGTGAGGACACCTGGGTGTCCCCTGTTGGGGCTGCTCGGATTGCAGTGCTTGCGCGCGCCTGCGCGTATGTGATGTCGGGGTCATGTGGTTTTCTTGCGGGGGTTGCGATTGTTTCGGCGACGCGACTATGGGCGCCCGCCATGGCACACGCGGCTCTGGTAGGGCTGGTTGGCTCTGTAACCGCTCTGTTCGCGTGCGTTTGTGCGGTCCTGGTGGAACGTTGGTGCATAGATGACGGCGCAGAAGACAATGGAGGTGGCGACCCAGGTCGGGCCGGCAAAGCATCTCCGCGCCCGCAGGCATGATGATGGGGATGGCGCAGGGCGGAGCTGGCGGTGTTGGTCGTGGGACCCGGCCCGTTGGCGGACCAGGGAAGAAAAGGAAGACTCCCTGGGTGCGGCGGATCGTGTCTACCCTCATCCTGCTTTTTGTGCTGGCACTGATCGTCTGGGGATTAGTGAAGATCGGAGGGTGGGTGAAGTCCGTCCTCGCGGAGGAGCATCAAAGGACCAGTCAAGGAGCCGTCATTCAGCCCGTCGTAATTGGGCCGTGTAGCGCAGACGCACTCAGGGTCACAGTAACTCCCACGTCGACGTCAGTGCAGGAGGGACAGGGTTTTGACGCATCCGTCTTGGTGGAGAATGCGGGGACGGACGATTGCAGTTTTTCCCTATCTGCACTTGAAGTGACTTTAGGGTCAGACAACGGCCTGATCTGGACCCCTTCAGCATGTGTCCCCTTGGATAAGGAACTCCTTTTGGGGGCAGGGAAGTCGTGGTCGACCACGTTCACTTGGGACGGCCACGTTTACGCGGACTGTGAGCTGGTGAAGATCGACGGCTTCGGGTCAACGCCGATGACTGGCACATACACCTTGAAGTGGGCGGCCCCTCCTGCGTTGGAACCGCAAGAAACAAGAATCCAGATCTACTGAATCCTGCTGGTGGTCACCAAGGAAGCGACGGCTCACTTGCTGCCGATGCCCTCTGCCGCAAATGATCGACGATGGTCTGTGCGCGGAACGGCCCGATGCCCTCTATCTCTTGGAAGTCGTCCACACCCAAATTTCTGAGGGCAGCAAGGGTCGGCCAGCGCTGAGAGATCTGTTGGATGAGCCTCCACGGCAGCCGGGGGATCACCGCTAACGCGCGTATTCCCCGGGGAGTCACAACCTCATCTAGGTCGGCGGGATCATAAATTGGTATCCCCATGCTCTCCGCTATCTGCGCTAAATCGAGCAGTGACTCCGCAGATAGTTCCCCAAGATGCCGCTCAACCTCATCCAACGTCGTGGGGTCCGAAATGTAGTCCCTAAGAACCAGTGCGCGTTCGGATGCTGCGCCGCGCAACAGATCATCCACTTGAAGTGATAAGAGTCGTCCTTCATCCCCCAGCTGGCTCAAATATCCGTCGATTTCTGCCGTTATTCGTCGGATCATCTCCATACGTTGTACGACGGTTGCGATGTCGCGGGCTGTTACGGCTTCGCGCATCTCAAAGATAGCTAGGGACGCAAGAACTTCATCCAGGCGCTGCGTGTAGCGTTCCAGTGTGTCCACTGCCTGGTTAGCGCGGGAGAGCAGAACTTCTGGTTCCTCCACTGTGTGGTGACGCTTCCCTACGTAAATCGAAATCAAACGCATCGATGCTGATAGGGACAGTACGGGCACGTCCGTCTGACGTGCGACTCTTTGGGCTGTGCGGTGCCTCATCCCGGACTCATTTGTCGGTATGGAAGGATCTGGGATCAGCTGTGCGTTCGCCTTGCGGATATGCCATGAATCGGTGTCGATTACGACGGCGCCATCCATCTTTGCAAGCTCCCGCAGGCGCGCAGGTGAGAATTCGATATCCAGTGTGAATCCGCCTGAGCACAGCGCTTCAACTTCTGGGGTGTGCCCCAGAACGATCAGGGCACCCGTGTGTGAGCGTTGGATGCGTTCCAGCCCCTCCCGAAGCGCTGTGCCGGGGGCCACCAACTGAAGTGCTTTACGCAGTTGAGCGCTATCCGATTCCATCCCTCACCCGTCCAGTCTTGTATTAACGGCGGTCGTCACTAATCTTGCCATGCCTGCGCTGGTTTATTGCCTCTGAGTTAGCGCGCTTCCCTATTGGGGAACGCGAAGTCGATAGCTTCCGCTAGGTGGTACACCGGGATGATTTGAATGCGTGGCGGCAACCGCAGGTCGAACAGTGCGCTGGCAGGAAGCATCACTGCGTCCCATCCAAGGCGCGCACCTTCTTGGATTCGGCGTGCAAGGTTCGCGCAGCCGCGTACTTCGCCCGTCAGTCCCACCTCACCAAGGGCCAGTAGAGATCTGCGTGGGGCCCGCTTCGTCGCCGCGGACCAGATTGACAGTGCCGTCGCCAAGTCGACTGCTGGTTCCGCGATCTTCGCTCCGCCGACCGTTGACACGTAGACCTCTTTTTGGGAAAAGTCCAAGCCCTGGTGTGCCTGTACCACCGCCATGAGCATTGCGACCCTTGAGGAATCCAACCCTGACGTAACCCGCCGCGGGCTGCCCCCGCCGCTGGGTGCAACTAACGCCTGTATCTCAGTAAGAAGAGGACGGTTGCCCTCCATCGCAACCGTTACGCAACTGCCAGGCGCCTCCCCGCGAGAGCCCGAAGTAAACAGTTTCGACGGGTCTTCCACCTGCCGGATGCCGCCTTCTTCCAATGTGAAGCAACCAACCTCATCCGTGGGGCCATAACGGTTTTTGACGCTACGCAAGAGTCGTAGTGCCCCGGCCTTGTCCCCCTCAAACTGGCACACTACGTCTACTAGGTGCTCCAGTGTCCGCGGTCCCGCAATTGAGCCGTCTTTCGTTACGTGGCCGACCAAGATTGTTGGCAACGCGCGACTCTTCGCTGCGTTTATGACGATTTGGGACACCGTCCGCACCTGACTGACGGAGCCAGGTGCACCTTCAACCGTTGCGGAGACCATGGTTTGTACAGAATCAACTACCAGTAGCGTCGGGTTGTGCTGTTGCACCAAGGCGGCCACGGTCCCAACGTCCCCCTCTGCTGCCAACAAGAGGTTGGATTCGAGGGCGCCGATTCGGTGCGCGCGTTTAGAGACTTGGGCCGCGGATTCTTCCCCCGTCACATAGAGGACGGGTCCAGCGCCGTCGCGTTTGCTTTTCCGCGCGAAGCGAGCCGCGATGTCAAGAAGCAGGGTTGATTTACCCACCCCTGGTTCTCCAGCCAGAAGGACCACTGATCCGGGGACGATGCCGCCGCCCAATACGCGGTCAAACTCCACCATCCCGCTTGGTCTAGGTGCGGCTTCTTCCACCTTCACGCTGTCCAGCGCCACGGCCTTCGCGGGTGTGCCGGTCCCTGCCACCACGGACAGGCCACGCGGCGCGCCCGCTTGCGTCACGTGTTCCTCCAGTGTTCCCCACGATTCGCACGAACGGCACTGTCCTGCCCACTTCGGACTCTCCCACTGGCACTGGCTGCAGCGGTAAACCATTTTTGTCTTACTCATACTCAAACGGTACGTCCCGACTCCGACATCTTGCGCACCCGAGCTGGAAAATGGGGACAGACACTGCAACAACGCCCTCGTCCCCACACTTTCTGCGTCCCTCTTGTTGGGCGTGTCACTTCAACTAGCGCGGTCTTTCTGAGAAGTCCAGCACCAGGTGCGATGGGCCCGAAACGACCAAGACATCTTCCTTGTCGACGCGCGTTTCCCCGTTGGCGTATCGGAACCCCTTACCGGGGCGCAGGCACGCAATGACGCGCACGCCGTACTTAGTCTGCACCTGGGATTCCCGCAAGGTGAACCCTTCAAGCTCCCGTGGTGGCCGCATCTTTGCGATCACGAACTCTGTCTTGTCCATTTCGATGTAGTCCAACATTTGCCCACCCACTAGGTGCGCGGTACGCTGGCCGGCATCGTATTCGGGGTACACCACGTGGTTGGCACCGATTCGCCGCAGGATTCTCCCGTGTTCACGCGACGTGGCTTTCGCCCAAATGTTTTCCACGCCCAGGTCCACCAAGTTCGCGGTGATCAGGACAGAAGCCTCCAAAGACGTTCCCACACCGACGACTGCTGCTGAAAAGTCGGCGGCGCCCGCCTGCTCAAGGGCCCCCGAATCTGTCCCGTCGCCCTGGACTAGCGGTAGCACCCCGCTGTAGTGCTGAACCCTGTGCTTCTCTTTCTCCATAGCGAGAACCTCAAAGCCCAGTCGCTCCAACGTCACCGCGACGGCCGCACCGAAGCGCCCCATTCCGACAACAAGCGTGCCGCTGGTGCGGCGAGGATTCCGTTGTGCCACCTGTACTCCTTCGTAAACCCCTACAAAGACACTACCCGCATCGGGCCTAGCCGACGATGGGTCTCTCTTCCGGCATGCGGATGAAACTCTTGCGCTCACGTAGAGCCAGTCCTGCGGCGAATGTCATCGGTCCCACGCGGCCCACGACCATCAGGAATCCCAGCATGATCTTCCCCACCACGGGCATCACTGGAGTGATCCCCGTAGACAGTCCCACTGTGCCGAACGCGCTGATCACTTCAAACAGTATTCGATCGAGGGCGAACGGCGTGGTCACCAGCAGAACCGCGGTGGTCACAAAGATGAGGAGCATTGACGCGAGAACAACCGCAACCGCTTGGCGAATCACACCCACCGGGAGTCTGCGGTGAAAGGCCTCAACGTCGCGCCGACCTCTGGCCTCTGACCATGCAGCAAGCACGAGGACGGTGAAGGTGGTCACCTTAATACCACCCGCGTGTGAAGCAGAGCCGCCTCCAATAAACATCGACACATCGGTCACCAGCCAAGTTGTGCTAGTCATCTGGTCTACCGGCACAGCGCTCACACCTAGTGAGCGCGGATTAATGGCCTCCACGATGGAGTTGAGCAACTTCTCTGAAAGGTTCAGGGCACCGAACGTATTCGGGTTCGTCCACTCTAAAGCCGCCACGATTATTCCCGTGGTAACAGCCAAGCCGAGATACGTGGAGATCGTCAGTTTGGAGTGGAGAGAGAGTTTTCGAGGGCGTCTCCACCTGCGTTTCAAATCAACTATGACCGGGAAGCCGATAGCGCCCACGAAAGCGGCCAGCATGAGGGGCAGGAGTACCATCCAGTTCCCGATGTAGGCTTCCATGCCCTCCGGGACGCTTACGAACCCGGCGTTGTTGAACGCAGACACAGACATAAAGAGGGCATCCCAGATGGAGCTTCCAACAGAGTGACCCTGGTCCAAGAATGAGGGCACAACAATGATGAAGAGGACGGCCTCTGCAACCAGAGTTGTGATCAGCACGCCCTTTACCAACGTGAGGGCGTCGCCCATCCTGCCTTGCGCATCGTCCTGAGCCAAAAGACGCTGCGTGAGCCCCAAGCGCCTTGACACGACAAGAGTCAGAAGGGACGCCATCGTCATCACGCCCAGACCGCCCAGGCTGATGCCCAAGAAAATGACAATCTGTCCGAACAGAGTCCAGTAGGTAGCTGTGTCCACAACCGTAAGCCCCGTGACGCATACTGCAGAGATTGCGGTGAACAACGCATCAACCAGCGGTGTCACTTCTCCGCGAGCATTGGATGCGGGAAGGAGGAGCCCGCCCGTTGTGATGGTTATCAGGACCGCAAACACCAGCAGGGTGAGCCTAGCGGGATAACGCATCGCGAACTGGTTGAGGCTGTGGCGCGAACGGTACCAGAACCTACGGCTGGCGCTGCCATGCAGGATCAGGTGTTTGGGTTGAATGGGCCGCGCACGCAGCTCCAAAGGCTCAGCGTCCGCGAAGTGGGACTCTGGGCTGTCCGTATCAAGAGGATCCGTGCGCAGCGGGTCACGACGCCATCCCGAAGTATGACGGCCGTCTCCACTGTCTAACGGCAATGCGCCACTCCCCCCATAATCTCCGGGTATTCTTATCAACCTGGGCTAGGATTCAGTCTAGAGTCTGGTGTAGGTGCTCCGCATGCGTCACCGGCTGCAATGGTCTGCTCACAAATGGAACAGGGGTCACAGACGTCGATGGAACCTCAGCCCTCGCCCCGCTTCATGACCGTTACTGAAGTCGCGGATGTCATGCGCGTCTCTAAGATGACGGTCTACAGGCTTATCCACGCGGGGGAGCTCCCGGCTATTCGTGTGGGGAAGAGCTTCAGGGTGCCGCAGGCAGCGGTTGACCATCTCCTGGACGCATCGGCATGGGAAGACAGGGACACGGCAGCGCAGTAATGTTGCTGTGAGTTTAACCAGCTTTTCGGCCGTGTGTTAGCCGTTGGTGGGTTGCGTAGTAAAGTAGGGGCGTTGAAAAGCCAAGGTGGCGCGGTACAGTGACCGTTGCCTCTAGTTAGATGTTGTTGGAGGGAGTGGCCCTATGGGTTCAGTGGTCAAGAAGCGCCGCAAGAGGATGTCGAAGAAGAAGCACCGCAAGATGCTGCGCAAGACCCGCCACCAGCGCCGCAACAAGAAGTAGCCTGGTTTCGCATTAGGGGCCCCGTCCGCATGAATCGCGGGTCGGGGCCCCTTGCTTGCCCTACGCCGATTCGGGGTTCAGAGGCTGCCTGGGACCTGCGCGCCCTCGCCCTCGACTTCAACCTCCACAGTCTTGTCTGCGGGTGCACGGTAGTTGAACGTGACGCCGGTCCTTGAGACCTCCACGTCCAACGGGTAACCGCCCCGCATCAATGTGAAGCGCATAGACGACCAGTTCCCCGGAAGCCTTGGACTGAACCGCAACGTGCCGGTGTCGTCGCGCAATCCCGCAAACCCCATGATAAGGGCGCTCCACGTGCCTCCCAAAGAAGCGATGTGCAGCCCCGCGTCGGTGTTGTGGTGGAGGTCCGCGATGTCGACACCAAGGAGTTTCTCAAAGTACTGGGCCGCCAAGTTCTGATGGCCCACCTCTGCAGCCATAATCGCTTGCGCTGCGGCCGACAGAGACGAATCCCCGGTGGTTATGGAGTCGTAGTACTCAAAGTCGGCCCTCTTCTCTTCGTCTGTGAATTGTGAAGACAGCAGGTAGAGGGCCAATACCGTGTCGGACTGCTTCAAAACCTGGTGGCGGTATATGACCAGCGGATGGTAGTTGAGGAGCAGCGGATACTTGTCCTGCGGTGTGCCATCGAAGTCCCAACGCTGCTTGTTCAGGAAAGCCTCATCCTGGGGGTGCAAGCCCAGCGCGTCATTCCACGGAATGCTCATGATGTCCGCAGTCGCGCCAAAAGATGCGATCTCGTCGGCGGATAGGAGGAGGCGGCGCAGAACGACCTCGTAATGACCCGGGTCGTCTGTCTCAATCCTGCGAAGCCACTTTGCGGCGTTGCGCAAGTTTGCCTGCGCCATGACGTTCGTGTACATGTTGTCGTTGACGACTGCCGTGTACTCATCGGGTCCCGTGACGCCGTGAATGTGGAACTTCCCGTCGGGGCCATGAACGAACCCCAGCGACAGCCACATGCGGGCGGTCTCAACCAAGATGTCAATGGCCTCATCACGCAAGAAGTCCGTGTCCCCCGTGGCGTTTAGGTATTGGTTTACCGCATACGCGACGGCTGCGTTGATGTGGTACTGGGCGGTTCCTGCGGGGTAGTACGCGGATGACTCAGGCCCCGCGATGGTGCGCCAGGGGAACAGCGCCCCGTCCTCGTCCATCTCCTTCGCCCGGCGACGCGCTGCTGGCAACGTGAGGTAGCGATAATGAAGCAAATCGCGGGCTGCCTGCGGGTTCACATACACCAGATAGGGGAGCACGTAGATTTCGGCATCCCAGAAGTAGTGACCGTCGTACCCGGAACCAGTCAGCGCCTTAGCCGGGACGCCGGAGTCTTGCAGTTTGATCGAAGACTGAAGAATCTGGAACAGGCACCAGCGGATGGTCGCCTGCAACGAAGCGGCCCCCCGCGCGGGGTAATCCGTAATGTTCCCTGGACGCGTATCGGCGGATCCGTCCTGGGTGATCACGACGTCGGCCGTTTCCCAAAGCGTGTGCGCCGCATCGCGCTGAGTCCGGAATAGAGACGTGGGCTCAGCGTCAGTTTGAGCGAGGGCGTCCGCGGCTTCCGGAGCTGGGTTGCCGGGGTGCTCCTCAAACAGATCATCGCGCGCATAGGACAGAACCTTTGTGAGAGATAGGGTGCTCCCGGCACCGACGTCAGCGGCTGTTTCCCACGCGGCACTGGCCATTGGTAGAGTCTGCGCGGCGTGCACCTCTATTTGTGAACCGCCAAGTGTCGCGGTGTTCGACACAGCCACCGCCGCCGCCATCTGAGAAGCCTGCACCTGGTATTCAATCACGCCGCCCGTGGCGCTCTGCTCCACGTCGGTGAGTCCCACTGCGCCCTCGATCTGCTTGTTTGCTTTGCGCGGGTCGTCAAGTTCCAGCGTCACCCCCTCCGCGACCACCATCGGAGGTGTCAGGGGTGAATCAACGCTGGAGGTAATCACTACTTTCCCGCCCTTGTCCAGAGGCGTCACCGACAGTTCAACGGCAGCGATGTGTGCGTCAACCAGCGAGACCGTGCTGCGCTGCCGGACATCAAAACGCGCGCCATTAGGGGATTTCCATACGAACGCCTGGTGCAAGGTTGCCGACTTGATGTCGAGGACGCGCGTATACCCCAGGATTGCCCCCGCACCGTCATCCGTGATCGCGTGGCCGTTGATTTCGAGGTCGAGGGCGGTCCCGTCAGGCAGCGTAACCATCGACTGGCCAATGCGCGCAAGACCGTAAGCGTCTTCCGCGTGGTTGATCGCCCATGTCTCATGCAGCCCATTCAAGTAGGTCCCGCGTGAGTCCTGCCGCAGCCGAATCCCCATGTCACCACGGATTCCAAGGTATCCGTTAGAAAGCGCCAGAAGAGACGAAACAACGTCTTGGTCATCGGACAAGAACTGGTTTTCTGAAATCAGCCAGTCGCGATCCATGGTGTCAACGCCTGACGCGGCCATAACGAACTGGTCGAGGTCATCGACGACCACCGTTGCCCCATTTTGGGCGAGGACGTCTGCCCCGGCGCCACGGTCCACTCCTATAATCATGCCGAAGTTGCCAGCGGCGCCCGCTTGAACGCCGGATACCGCGTCCTCTACCACCGCACAGTCCTCTGGTGCGACGCCCAGTTGGGTGGCGGCATCCAGGTAGGTCGCCGGGCTGGGCTTACCGGTCAGGCCGCGTTCTGCGGCGACATTTCCGTCGACAATCACAGGGAAGTGTTCAAGCAGCCCCGCTGCTTTCAGGACTTGGGGAGCGTTCTTTGAAGAGGAGACGACCGCGACCTTGAGTGGGCCCAGCGCTTCTATGTAGTCGAGGAATGCGGCTGAGCCGGCGTAGGGCTGGATCCCAGTGGATTCTATGGTCGCGTTGAATTCGGCATTCTTGCGATTCCCAAGGCCACAGATGGTCTCATCCTCTGGTGAATCCAGCGGGGTGCCATAGGGGATGTCGATTCCCCGGGATTCCAAGAGCCCCGCGACAGCGTCGTAGCGGGCGCGGCCGTCCAGATACTCAAAGTAGTCTTCGTCGGTGTAGGGGGCAGCGCCTTTGAGCTCTAGGTAAGGTGCGAAGAGTCGGCGCCAAGCTTCCTCATGCACTTCGGCTGTTGGCGTCAGCACACCGTCTAGGTCGAAAAGGACCGCTTTAATGTTTGGTTTGAGCGTCACGTCGTTGGCATTCACAGCGCAAGGATATATGCCTGTGCGCTCAGTTGATAGTGATATCGGTCCGGATACGCAGTCGTTGGTTTCGTAGGATGGTGAGGGCGCGTTAGAATAGCGCGCGGGCCTATAGCTCAAGTGGTAGAGCAACAGACTTTTAATCTGTGGGTTCCGG
>CAYFOT010000017.1:18595-31566 GCA_964344825.1 uncultured Actinomyces sp. | reverse complement strand
GTGATCCATCTTGCCGTCGTACACCAAGCCCTGCAGGACACGCACAACCGTTGACTCCGCATCCACGTGGAAGTAGCGGCGCGCCGCCCGGCGCGTGTCGGAGATTCCGAACCCATCCGTACCCAACGTCAGGTAACGACCCGGGATCCAAGGACGGATCTGGTCGGGCACCGCACTCATCCAGTCCGAGGTCGCAACATACGGGCCCTCTGTCCCCGCCAACTGCTGGGAGATGAACGGGTGACGGTACTCCTCATTCGGGTGCAGGAAGTTGTGCTCATCCGCTTCCAAACCATCGCGGCGCAACTCATTCCAGGACGTAACCGACCAGACCGCGGCGTCAACACCCCAGTCATCGGCAAGCAGCTGACGTGCTTCGCGCGCCCACGGCACACCGACGCCGGACGCCAGGATTTGCGCCTTGAGCCCCCCGCTGTTCGTATGATCGTCGACCTTGTAAATCCCGCGCAGGACGCCCTCGATATCCAAGTTTTCGGGCTCTGCGGGCTGCACCACCGGCTCGTTGTAAACGGTCAGATAGTACAGGACGTTCGGATCGCGCGGATCGTCCTTGCCGTACATCCGCTGGATGCCGTCCTTGAAGATGTACTTCATTTCGTAGGCGTAAGCGGGGTCGTAGGAAACGAAACCGTAGTTCGTGGAGGACAGCAGGTGGGAGTGGCCGTCAAGGTGCTGCAGCCCCTCACCTGTCAGGGTCGTACGTCCAGCCGTTGCGCCAACAACGAAGCCTTTCGTCATCATGTCGGCCGCCGCCCAGAACTGGTCACCCGTCCTCTGGAAACCGAACATTGAGTAGAAGATGTACACCGGCAGCAACGGAACGTCATGCGTGGTGTACGAAGTGCCCGCGACCTGCAGGGCCGCCGCCGACCCCGCCTCCGTGATACCCGTGTGCAGGATCTGACCCTCAGTCGATTCCTTGTACGAAAGCATCATGTCCGCGTCCACAGCCGTGTAGTTCTGGCCGTGCGTGTTGAAGATCTTCGCTGACGGGAAGATGGAGTCCAGGCCGAACGTCCTCGCCTCATCCGGAATGATCGGCACAACGTACTTGCCAACCTGCTTGTCCCGCATCAGGTCTTTCAGTGCACGCACAAACGCCATGGTGGAGGCCACTTTCTGCGTTCCCGAACCCTTACCGAGGGATGCGAACGGCCGCTCCGGAATGGTCTCCCACTTCGGCTCACGCTTCTTGCGCTCCGGCAAGTAGCCGCCGAGCGCTTGGCGCCGCTCATGCATGTAGATCAGGGCGGGGTCGTCCGCCGGCGGACGGTAGTAGGGCGGCGCACCCGGAGTCTTATCCAGCTCCTCATCGGAGATCGGAATCTGCAACCTATCGCGCAGGAGCTTCGCATCATCCGCGGACAGCTTCTTCATCTGGTGCGTCGCGTTGCGTCCGGCGAACGACGGTCCGAGGGCGTATCCCTTAATCGTGTGCGCCAAAATCACCGTCGGCTGGCCCGTGTGCTCCATCGCAGCCTTGTACGCCGCGTACACCTTGCGGTAGTCGTGCCCACCGCGGCGCAGCGCCCAAATCTGGTCATCCGTCCAGTTCTCAACCATCGCCTTCGTACGCGGATCGCGCCCGAAGAACTGCTCACGAACGTAGCCGCCGTCATTCGCCTTGAACGTCTGGTAGTCGCCGTCCAGGGTTTCATTCATGATATTGACGAGGGCGTGGTCCTTATCCGCAGCCAACAGCTGGTCCCAGCCGCGGCCCCAGATGACCTTGATGACGTTCCAGCCGGCGCCCTTGAAGAACGCCTCCAGTTCCTGAATGATCTTGCCATTACCGCGAACCGGGCCGTCAAGACGCTGCAGGTTACAGTTCACAACGAACGTGAGGTTGTCCAAGCCCTGGATGGCGGCCATCTGCAGCAGGCCACGCGATTCCGGCTCATCCATCTCACCGTCGCCGATGAACGCCCACGTGTGCTGCTGGCTGGTGTCCTTTAATCCGCGCAGGTGCAGGTACTTATCAACCCATGCCTGGTAGATAGCGGCAGCCGGGCCCAGACCCAGCGAGACCGTCGGGTACTCCCAGAACCAGTCCAACTGGCGCGGGTGCGGGTACGAAGGTAGGCCGTGCTTAGTGGAGGCCTGCTGACGGAATCCATCCAAATCGTCCTCGTCCAAACGTCCCTCAACGAACGCGCGAGCGTAGTTACCCGGGGAGGCGTGCCCCTGGAAGAACACGTGGTCGCCGCCGCCTGGGTGATCCTTGCCGCGGAAGAAGTGGTTCAATCCGACCTCATACAACGTCGCAACCGACGCGTAAGAAGAAATGTGTCCACCAACGCCAACGCCGGGGCGTTGCGCGCGGGTAACCATGACAGCCGCGTTCCAACGGATCCACATGCGGTACCGCTTCTCCATGGCTTCGTCGCCAGGGAAGTAAGGTTCCTGCTCAACTGGGATCGAGTTAATATACGGAGTCGTCGTCTCCAACGGAATGGAGACGTGGCGCCTACGCGCCTCATCCAACATGTGCAGAAGCAGGTAACGCGCACGTGGCGCACCCTTTTCTGCGATCAGACCCTCCAGCGAATCGATCCACTCCTGAGTCTCATCGGGATCGTTGTCGGGTACCTGGCTGAGCATTCCGTTCACAACCGGCCTGTTCAAAGGGCTCACTAGCAACCACATCCTTGAAGTATTTGACCGTTCGCTAGGTAGACGAACGCGCATCCCCTATTGTCCAACAATTCGCGTCACATTGGCACCGATCTTGGGACTTTTGGGCCATGATGTTTGACTCAGGCCGCGGCGAGGGCGGGACAGTCTGCCACAAGTCACACATTTTGGGGCGAGGGCGGGGCTAACCTGTGCCGAGCGTTACACCGAATTGGCGTAGACCACTACAATGGGGACGCCGGGTTGAGCGGCGGACGCCCTCGACCTTCTTCATTGGCATTGGAAGGTGGTTTTTCAGGTGGGCGAAGGCCTAGGGTTCACTCCCTCTCAGGTGGTTCAGGAGTTCTACTTTGATGAGGACGTGGACAATGAGCTGCGTGCGGCGGTGGAGAAGGAAATAGGCGGTGAGCTTGTCGCCTGGGACTACAACGACATGGTCGACGGTGTGCTGATTTGGTGGCGCGCGGACGATGCGTTGGAAGAGGATCTGGCGGACGTTCTGCTGGACGCGGCCGCGAACTTGGATGATGCGGGCGGGACCATTTTTGTGATGACGCCGAAGCCGGGTCGCCCCTCGGCGGTTCCCGTTGACCAGATTGCGGAGGCGGCAAAGATCGCGGGGCTGAAGGCGACGTCGTCCCAGTCGGTGGCGCCGGAGTGGGCGGCGATGCGGTTGGTGGCGCGCCCGCGGGTGCGGTAGTTTCCCCGCGTCGGCTGCTACCCAGTCCGCGAAGAAATGGTCGAGTCCCCGCGTGCGGTGGTTTCCCATAGGGTTGGCGGGCGGTTCATTGCGGGTGAATCCACCTGTGTGCTCGTGATAGGGGATACGCCACACGTTTCTTATTTCGCCCTGGGGCCATCCAGTGCGTATGATGTTCAAGTTGCGACAGGCGCGATCCGTTTGTAGCAACGCCCGGGCCTATAGCTCAGTTGGCTAGAGCGCCACGTTTACACCGTGGATGTCGGGGGTTCGAGTCCCTCTGGGCCCACCATTGGAAGACCGTCTAGATTCGTTGCTATTACGGAGTCTAGGCGGTCTTCCTTTATTTCACCTGGCTGTTTGCTCCTTTCTGTCTTGTGGGCGTATAGGACACCACGTGTTGCTTTTGTTCCGAGTTTGGCCTGTTATTGCGCGGGAAAGTCGGGATTGAAGTTGGTGGTTACCAACTTGACACTCGGACAAACCGTGTTGCTTTTAGGGTGAGTTTTCCCTGTTATTGCGCGGGAAAGTGCCTGTTGAAGTTGGGTTGGGCTAGTTATGGGAGATGAACACTCCTAGATGCCCTGTTTGCTCGTTGGTTATGACTGGTCACGGCAAGACCAGTGAGGGTAGAACTAGGTGGCGTTGCAAGGGTTGCAGCGTGTCCCAGGTCGCTGGCATAGACTCCACCGCTAAGCATTTGGAACAGTTCCTGCGCTGGTTGTTATCGCGTGACCGGCAGTCGGATATGCCCGGGGCAGGACGTTCCTTCCGGCGTCGAACAGCCCAGTTCTGGAGCCCGTGGCCAATGCCCCCAGTGGTGGATGAGGCTCACGATGTGGTGTTCGTTGATGGCATCCATCTGGGCCGCAAAGCAGTGATCCTGATCGCCCGCACTGACCGGTTCGTATTGGGGTGGTATCTGGCCCGAACCGAGCATTCAGCTGCTTGGGCTGGGCTACTAGCCAGGATTCGACCACCACGGGTGGTAGTCAGCGACGGGGGTAGCGGGTTCTTCAAAGCAGCCAAGACCCATTGGCCCGACACAGCGATCCAACGCTGCACGTTCCACGCCTTTAACCAGATCAAAGCCGCTACTACCACCCGCCCCCGCCTGCCTGCTGGCCAGCAGTTATACGCCCTAGGCAAGCGATTGCTCCTGGTAAAAACGATCGACCAGGCCATCGCCTGGATGAATGATTGCCAGCAGTGGTGCAACACTTGGGCAGACTTCCTCAAAGAGAAAACCATCGTTGACCAACGACAGGTTTATACCCACGCCCGGCTTGTTAAAGCACGCGGATCGTTGAATCGGTTAGTCAATTCAGGGCACCTATTCACTTACCTGAATCCCGAATTCCACATCGACGACATCAGGATCCCTGCGACTAATAACCGCATCGAGGGTGGGACTAACACCCAGTTGCGGGCCATGCTGCGAGACCACCGTGGAATGAGTCTAGGGCGCCGGATAAAAGCGATCTTCTGGTGGTGCTACCAACACAGTCCCAACCCGCTACCAGCAGCCCAGATCCTCAAAACCATGCCCACCGACACGCAGATCGAAGCATAATACCACCGGCTCCATGATCTAGAACGCGCCCGGGCCGTGATCCCAGGCTGGGGTGACGCGATCAGCTGGGGCGAACTTCACCACAGCGCACCCTGGCGCAACAACTGCGACTAAACCCCCGAGCAACACATTTTGTCCTACAAGCCCAGAAGCCCCGTTTTGAGTGGTTTTGGTTGTTTAATAGATACAGCTTTAGTTGCGCGGTTGTTGCAGCCAAGCACCCGTAACCCTGCAGTATAGGAGCAAAATGAGCACTGATCACTCTGTAGACGCAGCTGACGCTGAACGCGCCCAACTTCTAGAATCACGCAAGCAGCAGCTTCAGGATTTAGTTCTCAACGACCCGGGTTTAACAAGTGTTGTTGTTTTCGGTTCAAGCACTGAGGCGGCGAAGCACCGCCGGGATCGCTGGTCGGATTTAGACGCGAACATCTTCATTAGCGACGATGCCGCCGGTGCCGCGGCAAAAGAATCGTGGCCGTTTCTTCCGGATGCAGATGGGGTTGTTTTGCGTGCCCGTGAGGGTGAAAACGGTGGGGTAGTGCTCTGGCGTGACGGAATGATCTGCGAGTTCGGTGCCGGAGCGCCTTGGCCGATTCAAGACGAAGACCGCGAAGTGCTGGTTGATGGCGGTGACTTAAATCTTGTAAGCAGCCCCTATCTGCCGAACGCGGCTGACCAGTTCGGCCTGTTCTTGGTGAAACTTTTGATCGGCTATGGTCGGGTGGCGCGGGGCGAAACGCTCGCCGGCAACGCGGTAATGCGGTGCTATGCAATAACAGCCCTGGCTGAAACGCTCCGCCAGGTATTGGCACCGGATGTTGCGCGCAGCCCATTTGACCCGCTCCGCAGGATCGAACAATCACTGCCACACCTAGCCACTGAAATCGCCGAACTGCAGTTGGCTGAGCCAACGCGTTTTGCTTTGGGTGTGCTTGATCTTGCCGAGTCGGCGCTGCGAGGTTGGCCCGAGTTTCAACGCGAAGCCTGGCAAGTGGTGCGTAACGAGATCGCCAGTAACCCGATCTAGTCGTATTTAGCTAGTTGGCGTCTTCGATTGCCCGCTCTAGTCGCTCGATTTTGCCGTCGATCTCACCGCTAAAACCTGGCCGGATGTCGGCCTTAATCACAAGTGAAATGCGGGAGCCGAACGGTGCCACAGCCTCGGTCGCGCGTTTAACAACGGCGAACACTTCGTCCCACTCTCCCTCGATCTCGGTGAACATGCTCGATGTGCGGTTAGCTAGGCCCGATTCGCGCACCACTTTTACTGCGGCAGCAACAGCATCGTGCACCGAACCATCAGTACGCCCGGTGCCCGTCTGTCGCTACCGAAAAGGCTAATAACATCATCTACTCCCTTGTCTTGTATGAAAGATTCGGCCTTATCGCTTGGCTGAAACGATCAACAGATTGAATCCCATCAAAGTATCGAATGGGCGATAGTACTTCTCATCGAGCGCCATGAACTTGTCTCCGGCCTTCGGTAAACGTAACACCTTTAAAGTAACTTGCCCACCGAGCACACCAGGCCCTATAGCGCCCTAAACCCCAACTTACGCCAACCCTTGCGCCAGACCCCGCTGCCACGCTTCAGTTTGTACTGTGGGAAGCGCGAGGCGTCCGCACCCGAACGGCTTCCCCGCCTCCCGCGCCGCACTTTATCAATGATAAGACTCGTTGCGTTTGATACGGAGCGTAGTTATCAATCGCGATTTAGGTTATCAATCGCGGGTCGGGGGGCGGGCGGAAAAGAGCCTCACCACCGATTTCCTGACCAAGAAAACCAAAACCAACGAAGGCGAAGTACCCCAGTACTACGTGACTGGCAACCACGAAGCGATCATTGACCCTGCCGTGTGGGAACAAGTCCAGCGTGAGACCGAGCGACGCAAGAACCCCAGTGTGCGCAGCAGCCACCCCTTCGCAGCCAAGATTCGCTGCGGAGGGTGCGGAGGGTGGTTCGGGCGGAAAACCTGGCATTCCACATCGAAGTACGCCCGCCACATCTGGCGATGCAACAACAAATACGAAGGAGACAAAACCGGCTGCACCACGCCCCACGTCACCGAGACCCAAATCGAAGAAGCCTTCGTCAAAGCCCTCACGGACAAACTGAGCGAAGCATCGGCGGCACGTAATGTCCTCGAACACCTAGACTCCACCGCCTTCAACACCGACAAGCAGCGCGCGGAACTCACGCGCCTAGACGAACAGGCCGAGGGGATCATCGCCCGCATGAACGCCCTGGCTACTAGGGGCGCAACCGCCGCCGTAGATCCTGACCAATACGAAGCGGACTACGAGAGCCTGGAGGCTAAGTACCAGGAGATTGATGCCAAGCGCGCTCAGGTCGCCGCCGCCATCAAAGAGACAGAGAACCAGCGTCGCAACGCGCACCAAGTCCACGAATACCTACAAACCCAGCCACCTCTGGCCTACACGCACCAGGCGTGGAAGACACTTATCGCCGAAGTCGAGGTCCACGCGGACGGCCTTGTTACCGTCTGCTTCAAGGATGAGCCTGGTAGCTGATCCTGTCGCGCTCCGAGTCACTGGGGGAGTAGCACTTCTGGGTGTGGTTTCTCAGGGAAATGCCTGGGGGTGACACCTGCCGGGTGCTATTGTGCCGGTCGTTGGTCGGTACTGGCGCTCGTGGTGCGAGTGAGTAGGTTTTCGACCTTTGCCCGGATCGTGTCGCGAATTTCTCTTACCTCTGGAAGGGGCTTGCCGGAGGGGTCGGTGATCTCCCAGTCTTCGTAGTGGGTGCCGGGGAAGATCGGGCAGGTTTCCCCGCATCCCATGGTGATCACCCAGTCGGCTTCCTTGACATCGGCGGGGTCCAGTTTCTTTGGGCCTGACAGGGGGTTGAGGCCAATTTCGCTCAGAACGGTGGCGACGATGGGGTGTACTTCGGAGGCGGGGTTGGTTCCGGCCGACAGGACATGCACGTCCGGGCCGCCCAGGGAAGCGGCTATTGCTGCAGCGATTTGCGAGCGGCCCGCGTTTTGCGTGCAGGCGAACAGGATCGTGACGGGCTCGCCAGGCTCCTTTTTCGCACAATGGTTTGACACGTGCGTCTGGTTTGATACTACCTGGAGGATCTCCTGATCGAAGCTGGGGTTGACGGTGTAGTAGCTCCACTTCCCTTCCTTGCTGCGCTCTAGAATCCCAGCCTCCACCAGCTTTGTCAGGTGGTGGGAGATCGTTGAACGACTCATGTCGAACACCTCAGGGAACGAACAGGCGCAAACGGGCGCGGGTGAACACTGGCCTACGAAAACCGTCAACTGCAGGCGTGTGGGGTCACCTAATGCCGCGAATACTTGCGCCATTGCAACGGTTTGGTCGCGTTCCAGCAGCGTGGGCGTTGGGCAGCAGGCTGGTCCGGTGGGTGAACTCATAACTCAAATAGTACCGGACGTTTCGACAATCATCAAAACGTTCTGTACGTTGGTTACGTATCGATGATTGTCGAAATGTATGGAGGATTTGATGCGAACTGTTCATGTGTATGACCCGGCCCTGTGTTGCTCATCTGGGGTGTGCGGCGCTGACGTTGACCAAGCCCTGGTGGACTTCTCTGCCGCGGTCAAGCAGGCAGAGGGTGAGGGCGTGCAGGTCTCCCGCCACAACCTGACGTCGGAGCCGACCGATTTTGCGGCCAGTGAGCCGGTCCGTAAATTCCTGGAAGTGTCGGGAACTGACGGGCTCCCGGTGATCGTTGTTGATGATGTGATCGCCCTTTCTGGCACGTACCCAACCCTTGAGCAGCTGCGAACCTTTGCTGGAGCCTCGATTGCTCCGGCATCGGGTGGCCTGCCGCTGGCGCAAGACTCCGACAACTGTTGCTGTGGGGGTGCTTGCTGATGGGGTTGCCACGCTCGGACGCCAAGCACCTGTTCTTCACGGGAAAAGGGGGTGTAGGTAAAACAACGGTGGCGTGCGCGATGGCGACCCGGTTCGCCGACGCGGGCGAGCGCGTACTACTGGTGTCAACCGACCCTGCTTCCAACATTGGTCAGGTATTCGGTAAGGAAATCGGTTCGACCATCACCAGCCTGTCCGACTTGTTCCCAAGCTCCCCGTTTGATGCCATTGAGATCGACCCGGACGCTGAGGCCACCAGTTACCGTGAATCGATCCTTGGACCCGTGCGTGGCCTGCTTCCCGCGGACGTGCTAGCCGCTACTGAAGAGACCCTCTCTGGCTCTTGCACGGTTGAGGTCGCCAGTTTCAACCGGTTCACCCAGTTCCTCACGGACCCAGGTATTCAGGATTCCTATGACCGGATCATTTTCGATACCGCCCCAACCGGTCATACTCTGCGTCTCCTCTCCCTTCCCGGTGACTGGTCGTCCTTCATTGAGAAAGGCGCCGGCGACGCTTCATGTCTGGGCCCGATGTCCGGACTAGAGAAAAACCGGCAGACATACCAAAACGCGGTTGACGCACTACGTGACCCGGCGGTGACGGACCTGGTTTTGGTCGCCCGCGGTCAACGCCCCACGTTGGAGGAGGCCGAGCGCACCGCCAGTGAACTCTGCGACCTGGGTATCAACCCAGCCGCCCTCGTGATCAATGGACTGCTGCCCCAGTGGGCAGCCACAGACGCTTTGACGAAGAGGATCCGGGGCAGAGAGCAAGGACTGCTGGAAGCCCTCACTGATGGTTGCACCTACCCGAATCTGGCCAGCGCAAAACTGTATCCCCTCGAACTACGCGCCCAACCCGTCATGGGAATAGATGGACTACGCAGCCTCGAAGGACCAGAACCCCAAACCCAGGGGGAGCTGCATGCATCTGACCCGCTCCGGGCGGAATCGGCCGGGGCAAGCGGCGCAAAACCTCTGAGCCACGACCTCGCGAGCCCGGACCTGGCTGAGGGCTTGTCGGGCCTGGTCACAGATCTGGCCGCCGGGACGCCGAAGCTGATCCTGTGTATGGGTAAAGGGGGCGTGGGCAAAACAACCATCGCCCAGACCCTCGCTGTTGAACTAGCAAAGGCCGGTAAACCTGTTCACTTATCGACCACCGACCCGGCTGCCCACCTGGACGTTGAACTCGGTGTGGAAGTGCCCGGACTGACAGTCTCAAGCATCGACCCGGTGCGGGTAGTGGAGGAATACCGCACCGAAGTGCTTGCCACAAAAGGGGCGGGCCTGGATGCTGACGGCTACGCGCAACTAGAAGAGGACCTGCGCAGCCCCTGTACCGAAGAGGTCGCAGTATTTAGAGCATTCTCAAGCGTGGTGGAAGAGACCCAGGACCGTTGGGTTGTTCTGGATACCGCTCCCACCGGTCACACTCTGCTGCTCCTGGATGCCACGGGTTCGTACCACAAGGAACTAATGCGTCAATCTGGGCAGGAAGCCTCCGCGACCACGCTGGTGCGACTGCAAGATGACTCGGTCACCAAACCGATCATCGTTACCCTCCCTGAGACCACTCCTGTACTTGAAGCCAAGTCCTTGGTCGCTGACCTTGAACGAGCCGGGATCACGCCAGCGGCGTGGGTTGTCAACCAATCACTGAACGCCACAAGCACCACCTCCGAATTCTTGCAGAAGCGCGCCGCCGCGAACCACGACATCATCGAGGACCTCAAACAGCAAGTCGACAAGCCGATCATCGAGCTGCCCTACGTGGAAATGGAACAGGCATAAAATGAACGCCTCCGATAAGGGAAGCGCGCCCGCAGAGACCATCAGCCAAACCCAAAATGCTTCTGTGCCGATGGGACGCCTAACGACCATCGGATCGATGGCTACCAGCATGGATCGCCGCAGCCATGGCGGCAGGGTTGCTGTTGGGGCGGGTGTTCCCCGGCGTTAGCCGATGGCTGGCCGGAATGGAAGTGGGTGGCATTTCGTTGCCAATTGCCCTGGGCTTGTTGGTGATGATGTACCCAGTTCTCGCGAAGGTGCGCTACGACAAGATTGCTGCAGTCACTGGCGATAAACGACTCCTGGTATCTTCGTTGGTTCTCAACTGGCTGGTTGGGCCCTTGGTGATGTTTGCCCTCGCGTGGCTGGCGTTGCCAGATCTACCGCAGTACCGGGCGGGCTTGATCATTGTGGGTTTGGCTCGCTGTATCGCAATGGTGGTGATCTGGAACGATCTGGCATGCGGTGACCGCGAAGCTACCGCTTTGCTGGTGGCAATCAACTCGATATTCCAGGTCGTCATGTTCTCCGTTCTGGGCTGGTTCTACCTCAGCGTGCTACCTGGATGGCTAGGCTTGCCGACGCAAGGACTCCATGTGTCAATGGGGAAGATCGCAATCAATGTCCTAGTTTTCCTCGGAGTCCCGTTGATCGCCGGGTTCCTGTCCAGATGGGTCGGGGAGAAGCGCAAAGGACGCGCCTGGTACGAGGAAGAGTTCATACCCGTGATCAGCCCCTGGGCTCTCTATGGGCTGCTCTTCACCATCGTGCTTTTGTTCGCGCTGCAAGGCAACGCGATAACCACTAACCCGCTCAGCGTGGTTCGAATCGCGCTGCCCCTCCTGGCCTATTTCGCGATCATGTGGGCCGCGGGAATGATCCTCGGAAGAATGCTGGGCATCGGCTACGCCCGATCCGTTACCCTGGCTTTCACGGCAGCAGGGAACAACTTCGAGCTAGCGATTGCAGTGGCCATCGGAACGTTCGCAGCAACTTCGGGAGAGGCGCTCGCCGGGGTAGTTGGCCCACTGATCGAAGTCCCTGTCCTAGTTGCCCTGGTGTACGTTGTGCTCTGGCTGCGACCGAGATGGTCCAACGCTGAGATCCACGCGACGGCCACGACAAATCAACCAAGAACCGGTAAGACATACAATGTCGAAGTGCAGCCGCCACCGCAGCGTGTCCCTGAGTTTTCTTTGGAATGCACCCAGTAGGGAGCAGTACCAGCCGCGTCTCGCAACGCTCAATCCCCCCCCGTCTTCACCGAGGCCCATCCTTCACCCACTGGTTCCGTTTCTGAACCCCCTCAGCCGCTTTTGAATACACCTGGCGACAACCTTTTGGCGTTTGCGCGAACGTCGATTTGTATCCGTTCCGGTCACTAAACAACAAAGTCAAACGCCCTCACCATTGGTGGGGGCGTTTTGCGTTGATGAGCCGGACTCTTGAACCCCTCATTTGCGCGAGACGCCCGCGGGCCACCTCAGGTGGTGCGGCCGGAATGAAATCTAGTCAGACTGGACAGAATCGCTCACAGTTGGGCTATGGGGCCATGGCAAGTACAGACGGCGAAGCAGCGCTTCAGTGAGGTTTTGCGCGCGGCGCAAGCAGGAGAGCCAGTTTATTACTAAGCACGGGACTCCCGTGGCGGCCATTATCGACTTTGAAGACTACCGTGCAATGCGTGACCCGAAGCTACCCTTTTCTAGGTTTCTGGTTGAAAGCTTGGCGGATGTGGGACTTGACGCTGAACTTGAGCTCCCGCCACGGGAAGCCGACGTTGACCGTTCTCTTGATCTTTTCGAGGCGTAGTTGGATGGAACATACCCTATGGAGGGATACCTTCTCGGCACGAACGTCATTTCGGAGCTGGCGAAGAAGCGCCCCAATCGATACGTGTTGAACTGGTTTGCGACCACGCCGAACTGTTGGCTAAGTGTCCTGAGTGTCGGAGAAATGCTCCGAGGTGCACGTAGGCTTTCTGTGCGTGATCCAAAATGCGCGGCGCTTATTGAAACTTGGGTTCAGTCCGTCCGGTCGGGCTACGCTGACAACCTGCTGACGATTGACGAGGGCGTGGTGGAGGAGTGGGCTAAGCTACCAACTTCCCGCACGTTGTCGGTGGTCGACAGTTTGATCGCCGCGACAGCCGGGTTCCACAACCTGACTGTCGTGACTCGGAACGCTACGGACTTTGCCGACTTGGACGTGCCGCTTTTCAATCCCTTTGAAGCGCCGTAGGACTCATGGCCCATCCCGGAAGTTGGAAGATCCGGTTGCGTGGTTGGATCCTCCCATGCCAGTGTCAGATATCTATCTGGAAGCGTGTCAGATATCGAAGAAACGATGCGTTTCGCGATGCTCAATGGAGTGCGTC
>CAYFOT010000017.1:14051-18495 GCA_964344825.1 uncultured Actinomyces sp. | reverse complement strand
AGCGTGTCAGATATCGAAGAAACGATGCGTTTCGCGATGCTCAATGGAGTGCGTCCACCCATAGAGAAGGTGCCGTTGACTTCAGCGAACGAAGCGGCGCCCAGTCGAGGGCAAAGTGCGCTTCCGGATCGTCCTCGACCCGGGACTGGCTATCGATATGGGCGCCAGTTGGTATTGGCCCAATGAGCCCGTGATCGCCGACCTTCTGAATCAGCTTTCGCTGGAGAGCTTCCCCCAGCACAACGCCGGTTCTGCAATGTTGGAAGCCCCGAACCAACCGGTTAGACGGCTCCAAGGAAACCCTCTGGGATCTTCCGAACAACGATTCACGCGGGGCGCTCAATCCTTGGTCGATGCACTCGCCGCCCTACTGCCAAAAGAAACCCTGTCGCTGGCTGACCCTGTCGCGACCATAGAATATGACGGTCATTCAGTCACCGTCACCTCGGCTAAAGGATGCAATGGGGTGTTTTTTTGTCTCTCGGGTGTGTGGGTCGGGTTTTCCGTACGGTTCTGCGGCTGTGCTCTAGCAAGCCCGTTCCGCTGTGGTTTTCGTTGGCGTATCGCGCTTTATACCCCTAAGGTAGCATGACGTTATGGACATTCGAGCAGCACGATTGGCGGCAGGGTTGAGTCAATCCCAGCTCGCTGTGGCAGGCGTTCCCCAACCTGACCTGTCGGATTAGTAAGAATAGCCGCACCACTCCCGGCCCAGAAACGCTGGAGCGGACCATCGGAGCGCTTCAGGTCCGGCCGTCGACCCGTTTGCGCCAACATCGCGATGCCGTACTGGCGGTTGTCGCGTCACACCGCGCCGTTGACCCTCAAGTGTTCGGGTCCGTCGCCGATACCGCACGCAGTGGGCCGTCGAGATGGGCCTGATTCGTATTGGCGAGGGCGTCAATAGAATACCCGACGCAGTACTGGCTGAGTTTGATGCCCAGCCTTGGCGACAGATCGTCGGCATGCGCAACTTTGCCGCCCACCAGTACGACGACATCGATCCGCGGAGGGTCTGGCGCACCGTCACTCTGGAGGTGCCCGCACTGCGTGCGTATCTGGTCGATACCGTTTTGCCCGGGGTTTCGTAAGCTGACATATGGACTGGGTCGGCCGTCGACCTTGCAGCAAAAAAGGCGGTAGCTGTCTATCCCGTCGCGGGGTGGTGGAAGAATCGGCCAAAAAATGGACCAGAGCGACATGGGTGTCAACTACTCACTCGTCGTTAGTATCGAGGCATCGGAGGTCAATGTTGACCTCTGGACTCCCGCCTGTCATCAGGTGGCGACAGTAATCGAGGTATGACGTTTGCGCGCTCAGCAGCTCTCGCTGTTTTCGCCTCTGCCTTGCTCCAGACCAAGGGCGCACCGTCGCGCTACGTGTCAGTGGCTGCAGTTCCGAACCACCAACCGCGTATCACATCACAATAGGCTTGCCGCATGGATGGGCGCGTGACTTGGATCTGGACATCGGGCGCGGGCCGCTTGTGCGTCAAAGATGAGCTACTTGAGTAGGTCCTCTGAGCGGAGGGAATCAAGAAACGCGTCGAAGATATCTTTCTCACGACTAATGATGTCTGCTTCTTCAAACTGATCCCGCGTTACAAGCTCTTGAATCTCAGCAATTTTGCTTGGCTCAGAGTACTTGCCTCTGCGCATTTCTCCGCTGTAAATCTTCTTCTTATCCTCAAACCTGTAGTCCGACGCGCGGACATTAATTTTCCGTTCAAGGAGTACCTTGTTCCCCAACGAATCCAGATTCCTTGGATGTTGGAGGGAAGATTCCATCCGCTGCCGCTGCACCGCGAATATGTGCTCCAACTGGTAAGGCTCATTGATTGATAGGAGTGGCTGTTCTTCGAACGTGGCCGCGTACCAGGTTAGGAATGCGCGCGTGATCGGCCGTTGATTCTTGAAGAGGTAATTCTCCATCACCGACCTGGTGTTTTCTTCATCGAACTTGAATCGAGAAAATGTGACCTCCTTACCGTTGACGATGTTGATCATCTCTTCGAACGCGGGGGTACGCATTGCATTCACACCCGGGTTGGTAATGCCATACGCAAGTATGAATGCGGTGATCTTGTCGAGGAACCCATTGAAAGCCTCCTCCTCAAGACCTCCGTCTTCTTCAGCATTTTGCAAGAAGTAGACGGACGTCATGTATGCCCACATGCTGTTATGCGCGTAATTCAAGACATACAGCTTCTTCAGAGTTTCTTGAGAAAACACTTCACCGTTCTGATCTGCAACGTTCTGCCAGAAATCAACCAGAGACCGCAGATCTAGCATGGCATTGTCATTCTTCAGGTGCTGGTATTTATTACTCTCGAAGAACTTACGCACCGCCTCAACTGTAGTATTTCTGTTCCCTGCTTTTGCCCGAAGGTAGTACATGTATCGGGTGAATAGTTCGTCCAGTGGTGTCCCCTGCGAATGGGTGAAGATTCGACCGGTTACCTCTTCGAGATACTTCCAGTCTTCAATGAACGCGTCCTTCTCATTCTTGTCGCCGTAGTACTTGTATAGCTGCGCCTTGAAGATGTCTGCATCTGAGTGCGGAAGTCCTCTATCATTCAGCGTGGAGAAGATGCGCAGCGCCGTATCCGGCGATTCCGCCTCTATAGGCAGAAGAATGCAGTTGCCTAGGATTCGCGCGGGGAGATACGGAAAATAGCTGGGAAATCCACTCAAGAAATCGACGATCTTCTGTTGAAAGAACTTGTAGTTCGCAACATATTGACTAGACATGTTTCCGGAGTATTGGCCAGTTTTCAACAGCTCCAGAAACTGTTCTTTGTCCGTGTCCGTTGCGACTTCAGAGTTGATCTTCAGGATCTCCTTGTTAGCAATCCCGAATGTGTCCGTCGCCCAGATGCACTTCTCAATCATGTCCCGCGTTCGTTCCGAGCCCGCGTCCTTCATGTTCTCAAACTTGTCATAGAAGGCGCGCATTATGAGCAGAAGCGTGGTGAGACGCTGCTGGCCGTCGATCACCTCCATGACGCCAGTGTCATTCTTGAACGTGACGATGGAACCCAAGAAGTATTCCTCATTGTCGTCGAACGCAGTTGCGTCATCACCGGGGATGGCGAAGCTAAAGATATCGTCCCAAAGTGTCTGACACTCGTCCTCAGTCCACGCGTAGGGCCGCTGATAGTCAGGGATTAGGAAGACTGAACGTTTGTCAGAAAGTAGTTGAAAGACAGTCTTCTGGTCGACGTTGAGTTTCGACATTCGTTGGGTTCCTCTTTCTTTTCGATTGGCAAAGAGAATGATTCTTCATAGCACGCCGACAGTTTATGCTTCGGCTCCGACAAGATCAGACTCTTCCGGTTGGTTGCGCTTGTCACCTGCGGCCTCACATCGAATGTCTTCGCGGCAGCCAAGGGGAAACCATGCTGGAACGACACCAGATGTGCTTATACGGAAATAGTGGGGCGCGGTAGTGTGGAGGTGACCACGCTGCAACAACACCGTCCGCGACACGGACCCTTTCCGTGCGTCGCATCTACACAACATTAATGGGTGCTGCCTCAAGACAGATCGACTGGATATCGAAATCTTGCCGGGTGCAACCGGGCATACTGGAACCATGAAGATTGCACTATCGCTTGGCTCGGGAGGGGCGCGCGGGTTCGCGCACATTGGAGTGATTGAGGAGCTGGAGGAGCGCGGCCACCAAATCGTGGCTGTTTCTGGTGCTTCCATGGGCGCCCTCGTCGGAGGTGTTTACGCCGCCGGGAAACTGCCGGAGTTCCGCGATTGGGCGTACGGACTCACGCAGGCGTCGGTTTTTAAGCTGCTTGACTTCGTCTGGAGGGGGCCGGGCATAGTCCGCGCTGACCGCGTGGTTGGCGAAGTTTCCGAAATGCTGGGTAACGTGCTGATAGAGGACCTTAACATCCCCTACACGGCGGTCGCTACGGACATTACGACTAGGCGTGAGATCTGGTTCCAGAGTGGGCCGCTTCAGATGGCTATTCGCGCCTCTATCGCTATCCCCAGCGTCATCACGCCGGTCAGCTATGAGGGGCGAATCCTGGCTGACGGCGGCGTTCTGAACCCGGTTCCGGTGGAGCCCCTTGCCCCCGTTTTTTCAGATGCGACCATCGCGGTTGCACTTTCCGGCCGACCGACCATCGCTGGAACTCCGGCGGCTTCGGCGGAAGACATAAAGGAAGGAACAGAAGAGGGGGTAAGCGAGGGCGACGACACCGAAGAACAGGCGCCGGGTTGGATCACGAAGTTCTTGACGTGGGGCTCGGAGTCTCCAGCTGAGAAGACCGTGCACGGCTTAGCGCACCACCTGCGACATCGCGATAAGTCCGGGAATGCGGAGCGCGCGGCGGACGGGAATGCGGAGCGTGCAGCGGGCGGGAACGCGGAACGCGCGGCGGACGGGAATGCGGAGCGTGCAGCGGGCGGGACCGCGGAACGTGCGG
>CAYFOT010000017.1:2896-13951 GCA_964344825.1 uncultured Actinomyces sp. | reverse complement strand
CGCGCGGCGGACGGGAATGCGGAGCGTGCAGCGGGCGGGACCGCGGAACGTGCGGAGCTTGCAGCGGACGAGGCTGCGGTGGATGGGCCCAATGCGGCTGACACAAATCAAAGCCCCGTGTTCAACACCCTCCCTGATTCACTCAAGGTCGCGGACGTGATCATGATGTCTCTGGAGACCATGCAGGATGCAATTGAGCGCTACCGAATGGCCGCGAACCCGCCGGATCTGCTGATCACGGTTCCTCGCGACACGGCGTCCACATACGATTTCCACCGCGCCCAAGACATCGCTGACGTGGGGCGGGAGAAAGCCATTGCGGCATTCGACGCGGTTGGGCTCTAGAGAGGCGTCCGCGCGCTCCGTCACATTGTTGCGGACAAGAGGGTCATAGTTTTTCAAATTTTGTAGTATTGCTCGGAGTATCGTCATCTACTTGAGGAGTCCGCGCTAATGACGGAAACGGCTCTTGAGCATCCCTACATGGCCGAATTGGCAGAAGCCGCACCGTTAACCGGTGAGCAGTGGAAGCAAATCCCACCGATCAGCCCCACCATGACGATTCCAGGCATGTACGCCCACCGCGCGAAAGTGCACCCGGGCAGCGTTGTTGCGGAAAAACGTATGCGCTTTGGCTCCTTGCTCCCCGTGACTATTGAGGAGTTCCTTGCGGAGGTGGAGGTGTACGCGCGCGGACTGATCGGCCTGGGCGTGCAACCGGGGGAGTCCGTCGCGCTACTTGCCGCGAACTCCTACCAGTGGATGGTCATGGACGTCGCGATCCTCTCTGCGGGCGCGATCATGGTTCCCATTTACGAATCCGATTCTGCGCAGCAGATCCGGCACATACTGGACGACGCCAAGATTGTTGCGCTGTTCACCGACACTTCCCAGCAGGCCGACCTCGTGGAATCCGTGCGCGGTGAGGGCCTAAGGGACATCCTCTCTTTCGATAGGGGCGCGGCGATGCGCCTCCAGTCGTTGGCGCGGCAAGTCGCCCCGGTGGAGGCCGACGAACGCCTAGCGAACATGGGCATCGACGACGTCGCCACCATCATCTACACCTCTGGAACCACGGGCGTGCCAAAGGGCGTGGTCCTGACGCATAAGAACATCGTGGCAACCACGGCCTCGATCCACTCCATCCTGTTCGACATCGCGCAGAACCCGCAGACCCGGATCCTGCTATTCCTGCCTCTCGCGCACGTCCTGGCACGGTTCGTCATGCATGGCATCTCCGTCGGGGCAGGGAGGGTCGGTTTCTCACCAGACACGAAGAACCTTGTCGCCGACATCGCGGCATTCCAGCCCACTCTGCTCCTTGTGGTCCCGCGCGTCCTCGAAAAGGTCTACAACTCCGCACACGCCAAGGCGGGTGGCGGACTGAAGTCAAAGGTGTTTGGTTGGTCGGCGCGCAGGGCAAAGGAGCTTGGCGGCGAACGCGAACGGGACCTTGCCGCGAAACGCAACTTCACTTACACGGTGGCCAACGCCCTCGTACTGAAAAAAGTCCGTGCCGTCATGGGTGCGAATCTGAAATATGTCGTCTGCGGTGGGGCTCCGCTGTCCACGGAGCTCGCCCAGTTCTACCGGGGGCTGGGCCTGACCGTGATGGTTGGCTACGGGCTATCTGAGAGCACGGGACCCGTGACGGTGCAGCGCCCCAACTACACCCCGCAGGGCACGTCGGGTCCGGCGATCCCCCTCAATGAGGTCATGATTGACGAAACTGACGGGGAGATCCTGCTCCGCGGCGCCTCGATTTTCCAGGGCTACCACAACCTCCCGGAAGCAACGGCGGCGGCGTTCACGGACGGCTGGTTTCGCACGGGTGACGTTGGCCGGATTGACGAGGACGGACAGGTCCTCATCACGGGCCGCAAGAAGGGCATTTTGGTCACGGCAGGCGGGAAGAACGTGTCCCCAGAAGCGCTGGAGGACCCGCTGTCCACGCACCCCCTCATCGGACACGTCGTGGTCGTTGGGGACGCCAAACCTTTCATTGGTGCCCTCGTGACTTTGGACCCGGACATGCTCCCCGGCTGGCTCATGAGTAAGGGCCTTCCGGTCGTTGACCCGGTGACCGCCGCGGAAATGCCGGAGGTGCGGGAGTCGTTGCAGCGGGCAATCAGGCGTGCGAACAAGAACGTCTCCCGCGCGGAGTCCATCCGTCGCTTTAACATCCTGAACGCCGCGTTCACCGTGGAAAACGGGTATTTGACGCCCTCGTTGAAGCTTCGCCGGAACAAGGTTCTCCAAGACTTCGCGGGCGAAGTTGAGGGGATTTACGAGGGCGAGGGCGAGGACGTGGCGGAAGCCCCGTAACTGATATGGTTTAGTCCGCGGCACGGCGTCGGTTCGTGCGGATCATGAGAGCGATGTCTATGACAGCTTCAGAGGTTCAACGCTACGCCCTCACCAAACGTGCCAGCTACACGGGCTACGTGGTGCAAGCCATCGTCAACAACCTGGCTCCGCTGCTGTTCATCATTTTCAACACGCAGTACTCCATCCCACTGGCGCAACTGGGGTTGATCGCCTCGCTCAACTTCGGCGTCCAGCTCCTCACCGACTTTGTGGCCATGTTCTTCGTGGACACGGTGGGGTATCGCGCGCCGATCGTCCTCGCCCACATATTCGCCACCGTTGGGTTGCTACTTATGGCGATCCTCCCGGTGGTCATGACCAGCGCCTTCGTTGGGTTGTGCATCGCGGTGGTTGTGTATGCGATCGGCGGCGGGCTACTTGAGGTTCTGGTGAGCCCGATTGTCGAACACTTGCCCACACCCGCTGACCAGAAGGCTTCTGGGATGGCCCTGCTGCACTCGTTCTACTGCTGGGGTCAGCTGGCTGTTGTCGTCGGTACAACGGTGCTGCTCAGCGCGATTGGAAACGCGAATTGGGCGTGGTTGCCTGCGCTTTGGGCGATCGTCCCGTTCGTGAACACTTTCGTGTTCATGCGCGCCCCTATGCCCGAGACCGTTGCCGAAGCGGACCGCATGTCACTGCGCGACCTGTTCGGCACCCCGCTGTTCCTGGCCGCCCTCGTCCTCATGATGACGGGCGGCGCAGCCGAGTTGACCATGGTGCAGTGGTCCTCCTTCTTCGCGGAAGTCGGGATTGGCGTCAGCAAGGAATTCGGCGACCTGCTTGGGCCGGGCCTCTTCGCGTTACTAATGGGGTCGGGCCGATTCGCGTACGGAATGTGGGGCGCGGGAATTGATCTGCGGAAGATGCTCCTCGCTTCCAGTCTGGGCGCGGCCGCCTGCTACATTGTTGCGGCTACGTCCCCCGTGCCGATCATCAGTCTGCTCGGGTCAGCGCTGTGCGGGCTTATGGTGGCGTTGCTTTGGCCGGGCACGTTCTCTCTCACTTCGGCGCGATTCCCGCTGGGTGGCGCGGCGATGTTCGCGGTGTTGGCGCTGGCCGGGGACGCCGGGGGAGCGCTGGGCCCGTCGCTTGCCGGGACAATCGCGGAAGCCAGCCACGGCCCCCTGGCCGGCATTGCGCATGTCCTTCCCAGTGACGGCGGATCAGGCTTGCGCACGGCTTTGCTGCTTTGCGCCCTGATCCCAGTGACGTTCGCGATCACGGTGTGGCGCTTCAAACCGAGGCAGACTTCCACCGACGCGGCCACGTAGCCCCACGCGAACCGTAGGATGGTCGTGTATATGAGCGAGGGCGTCACCCGCGCAGAGCCAGCGCGCCCAACCATTCCCCGGGGCCGCACGGGACATCAGAAGCGTCCACGGACGGGTAGCAAATGGAAAGTTACACGAAGAACCGGCAGTCCGACGTGGTCTTGCTTTCCCTTATTGAACGCGCGTTCGGGCCGGACCAGGTTCCGGTCGAGGGCGGATTTGCCCAGGAGATCACGGCGGGGGTTGGTTCAACGTCGCCTACCGCATCCGCCTGCGCGCCAGCCTGATTTACGGGGCCGGTGCGGCGGTCTTGGTCCCCTAGGAATCTGGATCGCCCTGTCACTGGGGGAGGCTCTTTCCGCGCTTGCGGCAGCGATTGTGCTACAGGTTTTTGGGCCGCGGGTTCGCCTGTCGGCAACGCAGGAGGCGTAGCGATAGGAGCACTGGGCTCCGAGGCTATGGTCTGCGCTCTACGGTTTGCGGTCTGCGGCGCTCAGGGGATGTACCCGAAATGTTCGTCAAGAACTGGGATACGTGTCTGCACCCAATTGAGCACCTGCACCAAGTCAGCAATACCGGGCTCCATGAAGGGGCGGCTTGGCCAAGCCACCCGGTCCGCCTGCCACTGCTCATCTGTGATCCGTGCGTAAGCGTCGGCTGCCTGATACTGCATGTTCTCTAGGGAGAACACCCCCGATTTGCGCAGCTGCGCGTATCTCTGCTCAACCTCATCTTGGAAGGCGTGGTAGGTCCTGAACCAAGGCCGCTGGGAGCTGTCTTCCTCATCGTAGTTGAGCAACAGCGCACTTTCAGAGCCCTGTATGATGCCGCGCCCCCCAGAATTCATTCCAAAAGTGGTGTCCTTATCCCAGGGGAGGAAGTACCACTTCGTCCCGTCGTAGGAGACCAGTTGAATGTCCAACGCGGTCGCGTCCCAGTCATACAAGAACTCTAGGTATAAGAGCATGTCGATGGTGTTGAGCCTGTCGAGATACGTGTCAAAGTTTGCTTCAAAACTTTCAGGGTCACCGTTGATGAACGCACCTAGTCGGTCGAGGTTCACCTTCTGCGACTCGTCAAGGAACGTGTCAGCCCTCAGATAGTTCTCCACGTGCTGGTCCAGCAGGGAGTAGGTCAGCTTGCTCCATGTTTTCTCAGTCGTGTTTCCGCCGCGGGCGTCAAACTGCACGTAGTGGTGGCGCGGATTCGTGCTGTCAATGTTGAGATTTCTGGGGTCGTGTCCCAAAGTCAGTGTGGAGACACCATAGTGCGCGCCGTTGATGTTCATGACGGTCATGTACGTTTTCGGGTAGCCGACGGCACCGGGCACATGCGCAGCGTCCGAATTGTCCGCTTCAAGTTGGGGGCGGCCATTCCGCGTTAGGGCCATTTGGCCCCACAACTGGTAGGCCAAGTGGTTACGCACGGAGCTTGGGTCCAGCCACTCAGCTTTTACGACCCATTGCGTCGACGCGATCGAGTCCCCCACCTTCAGGGGTAGCGGATCCGTTCTTTCCTTGTCACGGTACAGCTCCAGTGTCCAGTTCTTCTTGGCATACCTGATTGTGGAGGTTCCCTGTGGCTTGATCCTGCCGTAGACCGTGAACTCTTTCCCGCTGGCAGCGATGCTTGCCACCACGTTCGCCACGTCGCCGCGTTCGCTGGGGATAGGCGCCCCCAACGTATCCAAGTCAATCTTTACAGCGCCGGCGGGCTCTGGGATCACAACTGCATCTAAGTCGATGGTTCCATCGAGGTCTCCAGCGGGTCCCTGCTCATCGGGGCTTGGGACGTGTTCCACGGCGGCACACTGTCTTAGCTCGTGCACTTGGTGCCCAAGGGCTCCCGACCCTCCGACCAAAGTTACGTTCGTGAGTTTGGAGCCATCCTGCTGGCTCCATACTGTTACGGCATCGGTCGGAATACAGGTCTTCGTTGACAGGACTAGGCGTTGATCTGGTTTCCCCGCAGGAACGGCAGCGGAGAGGGCATCCGGGAAGTCACTCCCCGTCGCTAGCCAAACCCCTTGTTTGGCGCCTTTGCCGCTCTTTGCATCGACGAAGGCATTCACGGCAAGGTTTGTCCCGTACCTTGTCTGTCCTGAGAGCCGAGTCACCTGTTTCAAACTTGTGATGCCGCGCAAGTCCTTTTCTATGTTGGCCGAGACAGCACCCGTCCCTCCGACGATGGCAACTTCGGACGCGCGCCTTTGGGAGAGAGCCTGTTTCGCGCCCTCGCCGCTAGCGCCCTTTCCTCTAACCAGCAGGACCGGGGCTTTCAGTGCGCCGCCGCCGGCTGACGCCGAAAGCGCATCTGGAAAGTTGGTGCCGGTGGCAACAAAGACAAGGTCTTGGTGCCCAGGGAAAAACTTGTCGGCGACCGCTATTGCGGTCTCATAGCGCGTTGCACCTGAGATGCGAGATACCGGAGCGATCGCCTTCGCCCGGCTCTCAACGGTTGTGGATACGGCACCTGTCCCACCGATGATGAAGATCTCTGAAGGCTTCAACGCGCGAATGGCCTGCGTGGTGGATTCGTCCAGACCGGTTCGTGGCACCAGGAACAGCGACCCTGAAACCTTAGAAACAGCGGGCGCCGCTGACAGGGCATCTGGAAATGCCTGGCCGGAGGCCAAAAAGACTGGTTTCCCCTTGGATGCCGTCTTCTTGTTGACCTCAAGGTTCGTCCCATATCGGGTCGAACCTCCCAGCCTGCTGACCACCAACTTGCGCGCGGCCCTGGCGTCCTCACCTGCTTCCGTCACCTGGCCTGGTTCTGCCATTTGGGTGGAGAGAGAGTCGCTGGCCGCTGTCCCGGCGGTGCCTTCTGTGGCAAGTGCCGCAGGGGCCATTCCCACAGCAAGAGCAGCAAGGGCAACGCCAGCGGTGCTAACGATCCTGTTCAAACGTTTTCTCACTACCGCCCCATTCGTTCCTACAGCCTTTCGAAGACTAGCAGCGTTTCGGAAGCAGCGAATGTTGACGTGGGCTCCCTCACAGGGCGGGCTCGGGGTACCTTCACCCGCATTCTGGATTTGAACACTTTCTGGCGCGGTACTCCTGATCCTGTTGGCCTGCTGCGTTGGTAGGCTCAGGGGATGAGTGAGCAGAAGACGGGCCAGCAGCCCGCAGAGACAGCCGAAACTACGGAGCCTTCCACGGGGAAGCTCAGGTCTGCGTTGGCCACGTTCTCTCCCAGCCAGAAGCGCGCCCTCGCCGTGATGACGATCATCGCCCTCGGTTTCGGCGCGTACTTCCTGCGCGGGTACCTAGAGCTGATTGCGTTGGCGGCCGTGATGGCGTATCTCTTCGGCCCCCTCTATGACCGCTTCCGTCGGAAGAGGAGTAGCGGGGTCGCAGCGACACTGACGCTGCTGTGTGCGATAGCTATCGTGATCATCCCGTTGGCCGTGATTTTTACGCTTTCGGGCGTTCAGATAGCGCACATGATCAGCACGGTCTCCACCTGGGTGGCTAAGACCGACATGGGTGAACTGGGCCATCAGGTCCTGGCTTGGATAAACGACGTGCTTGGGCGGATCCCGTTCGTCCATTTCGAGCTAACTGCAGAGAAGATCCAATCTGTCGTAGGCACCGCCGCGACCACCATTGGGCAGTTCGCGCTGAACGCTGCGAAGCACTCGGTTGGGGGGATAGCGGGCACGGTCACTGCGTCCCTGATTTTCCTTTATGTTTTCATCGCTCTGCTCAGCGGGGGAGACAAGGTGATAGCAACCATCAGGGATCTGAGCCCGCTGGACCCGGAGATCACCAGTGTCTACCTCTCTAAGATCGGTGCGATGATCAAGGCCACCGTGGGCGGCCAGTTCGTGATCGCGGTAGCACAAGGTCTGGCGGGAGCCATCTCCGTCTACGTCGGCGGGATACACCAGGGCTTCTTCATGTTCCTGATCTTCCTCTCTGTCCTGTCGATAATCCCGCTGGGGAGCGGGGTTGTCACCATCCCGTTGGGCATCGGCATGGCGCTGTCGGGGAATATCCCAGGGGGAATCTTCGTGGTTCTCTTCCACATCCTTGTCACATCAAACATTGACAACGTTCTGCGACCCATGCTGGTCCCCAAGACTGCCTATCTGCCGCCTGCGCTGATGCTGCTGGCCGTCTTTGCGGGACTGTCGATGTTCGGGTTCCTAGGTATCGTCTTCGGCCCGGTGATCATGATCGTCATTGTCACAACGATCAACCTTTACCGTGCTGTGGAGAAGGGAATCCCTTGGTTTGACGACGTCGGGGATGACAATGCGCCCAAGAAGAAGGGGCTACTCGCGAAGCTAAAGGCCCGGTTTACCGCCAAGAACGAAGCGAAGAAGGACGCTCCTGACGCCGTGAACGCTCACTGATCAGGCCGCTTCGTGGGCTGTAAATAGCGCGCAGCTCGACACTGTCCGCGCCTCGGGGGTTCTTCCCAAAATAAACAAGGTTAGGCTAACCTAAATTACAAGGAGGCCTGACCTTGAAGAATACGAAGAAGCCCGGACGCCCGCGCAAGCCGTCCAGCAAGAAGCTGGTGCTTAGTGCCCGCGGTCAGCGCGACATACGTCTGGTCGCCCTCGCGCGTCTTGGTGCCGCTGCGTTCACGATCGTGGCCCTGGTTGCCGTCGCAAACCGCATCGGTTCCTGGTTTGACTCCGGCGGCGACGTCACTGGCGTCAGTTTCGTGCTCCCGATCGTGGCCGCGTTCCTGGCCGGCACCTGCGCCTTCGCGGAGATCGCGTACGGTGGGGCGGCGGCGCGCGCGGAGGAAACCCGGGTGCGACACAAGCTGCTCAAACAGGTCTTCGAAGCGCCCTCGTCCCCGGATGAGAGTGGCGGCGACGCCGGCCCGGCCGACCTCATCACACTCATGACCGACAACGCGGAGCGCCTCACCGAATACCGCCAGGTCTACTTCGGCGCGACCCTGGCCGCGATCTCCATTCCCTTCGTGACCTTGGCGTATGTCGCGGTCGCGTTCAACTGGGTGGTTGGCGTGACCCTCATGTTCCTGGCGGTCATGGTCCCGATTCTCATCCGCATGTTCATGATGTTCTTCCGCAAAACTTCCGCACGTTCGCGCAAGGAGCGCGCGATCCTGTCGGGCAAGTACCTGGACGCGATCCGTAACCTGGTCCTCATTCGCCTCCTTGGCGCCGGCCCGCGTGTTGAGGCCAATCTTCGCGAGCAAGGCGAAAAGAACCGCGGCGCCATCATGCGCCTGCTGGCCGGCAACCAGGTCGTCATTATCATCATGGACGGACTCTTCTCCCTGCTGCTGATTTGCGCGGCGGCGGCGCTGTCGATTTGGCAGTACTCGGCGGGGAATCTGACCCTCACGCACGCGGTTGCGATCATGCTCCTCACGACGCTCCTGGTGGAACCACTGGTGCAGGTCGCGGGCTTTTTCTACATCGGGATGGGCGGCATGGCGTCGGAGCGCAAGATCGCTAAGTACCTTCGCGAGCAAGCCGAAATCAAGTCAGCCATCGCCTCCCGCGCGCAGCATTTGGGCGAGGGCGAGGGCGTCACCACTCTTGCCGACCACGGCACCAAGCACGGCGTGGGTGCGGGCGTGGGTATGGGCGAGGGCGATGCGCACCGCGCGTCCACCGCGCCAGTCTCGGTCAGCGAGCCGCAAGGCCCCGCCATTAGCTTGGCCGACGTCACCTTCGACTACGGTCGCGGGCCGGTGCTGCGCGGGGTCGACCTCGACGTGCCTTACGGTTCTAAGACCGCGATTATTGGCCGTAGTGGCGCCGGTAAGTCCACGCTTCTGTCGCTTCTGCGCGGGACGCTGCCGCTACAGGGCGGAGCTGCGTCCGTTGACCGCAGGGACCTGCGCACCCTGGACCCCGCTCAACTGCGCGAACTGACTGCGTCAGTCAGCCAGAAGACGTGGCTCTTCACGGGCACAATCGCTGATAACCTGCGCCTCGCGGCACCCGACGCCACCGAAGAAGACATGTGGAGCGCCCTCGAGGCCGCTCAGGTCGCAGAGGAGGTGTCCCGCATGCCGGGCGCCCTCGAAACAGAAGTGGGGGAAGCCGGACAGTTGATCTCCGGTGGACAGGCCCAGCGGATTTCTCTGGCGCGCGCACTGCTTTCGGGGCGGCGGATTCTGCTTCTTGATGAGCCGACCTCGCAAATTGACGTCGAATCAGAGGAACGCCTGATCGCTGCGCTGGACGCGTTGGGTCCTGAATGGACGATCCTCATGGTCACCCACCGGCCCAGCTTGCTGCGGATTGCGGATGCGGCATGGAGCATGACTGCTGGCACGTTGCGCCCTGCTGACGTGGGGGCTGCGGCTTCGCGATCAACCCGCGATGAACGGCTTGCCCGCGACGTGCACCTCGTTGCCGCGGCCCGACCAACGGGTGACGCCCAGGCGCCCCGCGAAGCCCGCGCGCCCCGCGACGCGCGGCCCGCCCTCGCCCCGATCGGAGGCACCAAATGACCGCCACGCAACCCACTTTCCCGCAGCTCCTGCGGTGGTTGACCGGGATTACGCGCCCGGTGCATCGGCCACTGTTCGTGTCCACGGTCCTGCGCATCATCAACCTTTCTCTGGACGTTGTCCTGTTCGGCTTGGCGGCTGCGACGGTGGTTGCGGTTGCGCGGGATGGGGCAAGTCCGTGGCCGCTGTTTGGGTGGCTTGCCCTCGTCGCGATCGTTAAGGCGACCGCCTACTATCTAGAGCAGCTGAGCGGCCACTACGTTGCGTTCAAGGCACTGGAACTGCTGCGCACGGCCGTGTTTGCGTCGCTGTGGCCGAAGGCGCCGGGGATTGTGACGAAGTCGCGCTCGGGGGATCTGCTGGCCAGCCTCACCCGTGACGTGGATCGGATCGAGGTCGTCTACGCCCACACCTTCGCGCCCGTCGTCTCGGCGGCCGTCGTCCCCGCCGGCGTGATCATCGTGACCGGCGCGGTCGTGGGCTGGCCGGTTGTGCTGGTGCCCGCGATCGCTATGGCCGTTGCCCTGCTGATCGTGCCGTTCGTGGGCGTGCGTTGGTCGGCGCGCCAGACGTCGAACACATTGAAGCTGCGCCGCGACCTCGCTCATCACCTGACCGACTCCGTTTTCGGTGTCGAAGAAGTGGTTGGGTACGGGCGCCAGGCGGAGCGGTTGGCGCAGACGGATGCCTTGGGCTATCAGATCGCGCGGTCTGCGCGTGGACCCAAGTTTTGGGCGGGTTTCCGCCGTTCTGCGAACCTATTTTTGATGCTCGTCTCGATGATTGGTGTGACGGCTGCGGGGCTGAACCAGGGGCTCTCCATGGTGGTCGTCGTGGCGTTGGCCGCGGGATCCCTCCGGCTTTTCGAGGGGCCACGTGGGGTCGAGGACGCCGCCGGTTACCTCGACCATTCCTTCGCCGCCGCGCGCCGCCTGTGGGACATCAGCCACGCGCCGGAACC
>CAYFOT010000017.1:0-2796 GCA_964344825.1 uncultured Actinomyces sp. | reverse complement strand
GAGGAAGAGATCCGTGCGGACATCGCGCATGCGCTGCCGGACGCGACGGTCGTGGAAGTGACGCACCGGCTTGAGTCCGCGATGGATGCCGACCAGGTGGTTTTGATGGATCGAGGGCGTGTGGCTGCGGTCGGCGCACCCCAAGACCTGGCGCGAAGTAGCGAGTTCTTCGGCCGGGCAGTGGCCGGAAGCGGGGCGCGAGCTTAGGCGGCTTCCTAAGATCGAAGGTTGTGGCACATGATCGAGGCGTAATCCCGGGATCAACCCTCGATGTTGGGGATAACCATCGGCCCTATAGACGCCCGCGCTGGCCCGCGATGAGCGGCGTGGCCACCGTTGGGCGTTGCGTCGTCGCCCTCGCCCTCGCCTTGGTAGGTTCGATTCGTGATCAGTTGAGCATTTCCCGACCTGAACCGTCCGGCCGCCGATCTGTCGGTGGGCACGCAGCGCAGGGTGGCGCTTGCGACAGTGTTGGCGGACCCGCCGGACGTGTTGATTTTGGATGAGCCGACTGATCATTTTTCGCTGTCGTTGGTGGAGGAGTTGGAGGCCGCGATTGACGCGTGTGAGGGGGCGGTAATAGTCGTGTCGCATGACCGGTGGTTGCGGCAGAGGTGGAAGGGTCTGCGGCTGGAGTTAGGATGAGGGGCTGGTGGGTTGAGCTGGTGCGTCCTCGTCCTGGAATCACTTGCGTTTGCGGCTGGTGGGGTTGGTGATTGCGGTGGGGCCCGTGAGGCACCTGGTTCTTATGGGGCATCTGTGGCACGAGTGGTGATTCTTTATGCTGCTGTTACCTGCCCCGAGTCGAACAACCGTTCGGATTCTGATAAAATAAAGCATGGCTGACATCGGTATAACACCAGAGCAGGTTCGCTCCCTTGAGGGTGACGACCTGGTTGGACTGTGCCGCGATGTCGCTTTGGAGATCAATAGATTGCAGGCGTTACAGGCCTCGATTTCAGCGCAGATTTGGCAGAAATCGGAGGGTCACAGTGGTCAGGACACGTTGACCAAGCGGTACGGCTGTCGCAACTCGGTGGAGTTGATCAAGCGCGTTACAGGAGAATCGGCGCGCGTGGTGTCAGCCCGCCTAAAACTAGGGCGGCGCACGACGGTGAGGCAGTCGCTGGTGGGGGAGGAGCTCCTTCCCATGCAGGAACATGTTGCACACGCGCTGGAATCGGGATTCCTGAACATAGATTCGGCTGTTCATATTTCCAAGGTGATTGAGAAGAACTCGCGGATGGCGCATCCGGAGGACTTGGACATGGCCGAAAGGTGCTTGGTGCAGGCAGCCACGGGCGTCGACTACGACACGGGAGACGCGCCAACGATGGCGTTTCACACGGACGACGTCAGACGCCTGTGCGTGAAGTGGGATGAGGGGCTGGACCCGGATGGCGTGGCGCCTGATGAAGAGGAGCGCCAACGCAGGCGCTTCTTGAATATTGGTGCCATTAAGGACGGAATGGCGCGGATCAGCGGCACCGTGACTGCAGAGGTGGCGGCCGCGCTGACGGCAATCGTGGACGCGGTGAGTAGTCCGCGGGCTAGGGCGGGGATGCCGCACCTTGGTCCCCTGAGTAGGTCCGCCGAAGACGTGGACGCTACGTTGGCGGTGGACGCTCTTTTCGTGGCAGATGGCCCCGGCGGAGATGCGTTGGTGGAGGACGGTGCGGCTGGAGACGCACTCGCCGGGAACACCCTCGCCGGGAACGCCCTCGCTGAGGATGGTGGTGCGGACGGCCCCGGCCCTGACCCGACCGATGACCGCACCCCTGGACAGAAACGACATGACGCGTTAGCCATGGCGCTCAATGTGGCGCTTGCGGACCGGGATCTGCCGGTGCTCCAAGGTGCCAGCGCGACCATCGTCGTGGAGGTAAAGGAAGAGAGCATAGTCCGAAACGGCAACGGGGACGGCTCGGGTGCCGCGTGGCTCATTGACCATGACGGCGGACCGACGCCCATTCCCCTAGAAGCCCTTCATCGGATGTCCTGCAACGCCAATATTCAGGCGGTCGTGCGCGATAGTCTCGGACGCATTACCGGACTCGGCTCACCTCAGCGGCTGTTTACGCCCAGTCAACGCCGCGCTATTGCGTTGCGCGATGGTGGTTGTGTGATTCCTGGATGCGGGGTGCCCGCATCGTGGTGCGAAGTGCACCATGTGAAGCCCCATTCGCATGGCGGACCCACCCACACGGACAACGGAGTGCTGCTGTGCCGATCGCACCACGCGAATATCGACAGCGGCGGGTGGGACATCCAGATGCGAAGAGGGATTCCGTTTGTGAAGCCACCCGGCTGGTTGAACAGGTTGAGTCCGGATGACTCGCGGCGTGGATGGCTGAACCACGTAATGACAGACCAAGCCAGACAGATAGAAGTGAAGCTGGCGCGCCGAAAACGGGGTCGAAAACGAAAAGGCGGCCCGCCGCAGCACGTTGCGTAGATGTGGCGGGTTGTGGATATGTAGCGGGCTGAATGGGCTTCTCGAAAGCTCACGACCTGTCAGCTGTGGGCGCGGGTCTATAGGTGCTGGCCATTGTGGATGTGGATGCTGGCCGTTGCCGTTGCCGTTGCCGTTGCCGTTGCCGAAATATCGATGCAGCTGGCTCGATCCATGTGCGCATTCTTGCACGTGGACCGAACCAGCCGCATCTTTCAATTGGTGGCTGACGCGACCGCCCCTATAGGCTCTTCTCCTTCAACCAGTCTGCGGCGATCACGGAGGCGGGGAGCTGCTCGTCAACACTTCGCGCGTTCATCGCAACCAGATCCTCCGGGGTCATA
>CAYFOT010000016.1:0-32269 GCA_964344825.1 uncultured Actinomyces sp. | reverse complement strand
GGCCACGCGAACGCGAAGGAGTCGGTGCTTTGAGCAACGAGGACGTCGGGGCCCCCTTGGTTTTGCAGTGACTCAAGAAAGAAGATGTCGGTGCTAACAGCGAAGTCAACGTCAGCTCCGAACGAGGGCGCACGGAGCTCCATTCCCCGCAGCCAACAGGTAGCAATCCAAAAGGGTGCACGCCAGTGCGGTGTCACATTTGCCACGAATGAAGTGGCCCCAAATGGGAACTCACTATCCAGGAAGTTGTCTGTTTTAGAGACCCATCGGCGTGCGACTGGTCCCCCCAGTTCCACGCGTGCCCTCACGGCCCCCGAAGCAGGGGAGTCAGACGCGACCCAGGAGTAAGGCGCAAACCATGTGAGCGCGGGTCCCGTGGTTGCGGACAGAATGTCTGTAAGGGTGGTCGATTGAAGCTTCACGTAACCAGCCTAGGTAAAGATGACGATTGTAGGCGGACAATTCCACGGCAGGAACGCAACACGCGGGGCTGACCAGCATTGAGGGCGTGAAAGTGTGCCGCCCACTTGACATAGTGCGAACAACACCCATGTAATTAGACGAGGTCGCGGCAGCGACGCGACGATCTGGTGGGGGCAGCATGTGGAACATATTCGGTGAGGGTGCGATAGCGCTGACGGTTATCTCCGGCACCGAATCACCGGACTACGTACTTGACGGCCCGTTGGCGTGGCAACGTGACGCGCTTTGCGCGCAGACAGACCCCGAAGCTTTCTTCCCGGAAAAAGGCGGGTCCACCCGGGAAGCCAAGGGCGTTTGTGCATCGTGTGAAGTACGCGCCCAGTGTTTGGAATACGCGTTGGCGAATGACGAACGTTTCGGCATCTGGGGCGGACTCTCAGAGAGAGAGCGGCGGCGCCTCAGGCGCGAAGCCTCTTAGTGGCGCCGCGAATGTCCTCTTTCCCTTCCTCTTCAGAGGTGGAGCGTGTTCAGCGTGACACTGTCGCTGCCATTGTGGTCCTTGCCCCAGAAGTTGGCGGGCATGACGTTGGGCGCGCCGAAACTGTACGTTCCGTGGTGGGGCAGCGCTATCTTCCCAAGCTCCTCGTAGTTGTTGACACTGCTCCTGATTGGCGGCCGCCTGACCCGGAATTGACGCGTTTACTGAACCACGCGAAACGCGGGCACCAATCGGCGGACTCTTCCCAAGAGATGCGGATTGTCGAAATCTCCGCAGCCGGGGTGTCAACGTTTGGAGATGCTGTCACGAAGGCGGTGTCCCAGGTGCCGGAAGTGGTGGCGACCGACTGGCTGTGGCTTCTGCACGACGACATGGTAGCCGCCCCCGACGCGTTGGAGAGGTTGGTGGAGGCCGGACGGGGAAGCCGGAACATTGGCGCTATCGGTCCGAAGCAGGTGAAGTACGGACAGCGTGAACAGCTGATAGAGGCGGGGATAGAGGCTACCACTACCGCGCGCCGCGTCCACACGATCGAACCTGATGAGATGGACCAAGGGCAGCATGACGGGCGTGAAGAGGTCTTGGCCATCGGAAGTGGTGGCGCCCTAGTCCGCAGGGACCTCTTCATCGAATTGGGAGGCCTAGATCCGAACTTAGGTCCGTTTGGTGATGGTCTTGAATTCAGCAGGCGCGTATGGCTTTCCGGTCACCGCGTGGTTGTGGCACCCGGCGCAGTGGTGGAGCACGCTCAAGTGTCGTATGGGCATGACTCACAGGGGAGGTCTTCGTTTTCGAAGCGGCGCCGCGCGCAGCTTTACAACTGGGGCCTAGCCGTACCGACGTGGAACTTTGTTCCGTACCTGCTGTGGCTTCCGCTGCTGACACTTGGAAGGTCGGTCGCTCGGCTTTTTAGTCGGCATCCTTTGTTGGCGTTCTCTGAATGGTCAGCCTACTTTGGTTTGGTGGGCATGCTGCCGGCCATGCTGTCTAGGCGCGCGCATCTCGCCAGGGTTGCGAACGTTCCGCGCTCGGCAATCAGGGAGCTGGAGACTCCGCCCAGCTTGATCCTGAAGACGCGGCGTTCACATCGGAAAATTACGGCTAAAGGCACTGATATTGAGGTAGCGCTTGATGACAGTGCAGTCTCACTCTTGCGTAGACATCGCGTGCGTGCTGCGGCTTCCTTCTGGGGCCTTATCGGCATGGCTGCGCTTTTGGCAGCGATTGTCTGGTACCCGTACACCCAGGGGATACAGGGAGGCTCTTGGGGTGCCTTACCGAATCGCTGGCAGACGCTGGTTGCGCAGGCGTGGAGCGGCTGGCAGGTCAGTGGAGACGGACTGGCGGGTCCAGCTGCTCCGCTGTTGGCTGTCTTCAGCATTATTGCTGCGCCCTTTTCTTTGATCGGTATCAATCCTTCAGCTCTTGCGCAGATGGCGCTGTTCCTGGCTCTGCCGTTAGCGGCGTGGGGCGGCTGGGGCGTCGCCTCTACGTTCTCGCGTTCCAACGTCATTCGTATCGCGGGCGGTGCGCTCTGGGCGGGGGGTGCGACCCTTGCCTTGATCTCCATGTGGGGAGACTTGGCTGCGCTGACCGTATACCTTCTGGCCCCGGGTGTCATTATTGGCTTGGCTAGGGCGCTTCGTCCTCAGGTTGTCCTGTGGGCGCGCGGTGTCGAAGAGGTTGGGTCGGTGCCGTCCCCCTCACGTCTTGCATGGGCGGGATTTGCGGCTCTGTGTAGCGCGGGTATTGCTGCCGCAGCTCCGATTGCGCTTGTCATCTTGCCTATGGTCGCTTTCGCAATGGGAAATGTCGCGGCTTCCGCTTGGGATGAGGTTCCAACACACACGCGCCAGCCCGGTAAGGCTACGCGCGTGGGAACAGTACTTGCCGTATTTGTTCCCGGTTTCGTGTTGGTTCTTCCGGCGTTGATCAATCAAGCGGCACGCGGATTGGGGGCCATCGGGCAGTGGCTGACGCACCCCTCCCTCCCGTTCCTAGGCTGGACCGCTGTCCTAGGCGTTCCTGGGCCCCTCCCGATCTCTGGAGAGGGGAGTTTCCCAGATGCCGCCCTCGCTGGTTCCTTCACTTTAGTCGGGCTGATCCTAGGGCTGGTTCCCCCCGCTATCCTGCTGGCGTGGTCGACTGGCTGCGTCATTCAGCGGGCCTTAGATGTGAGCGCCCGTGGTTCCGCACACCGTGTTGTCACGGTGTCCTGGCTGGTGTCGGTGGCGCTTCTAGCGTTGGCGGTCGGTCAAGCGTCACTGCCGGTTAGCTCAGGGGAAGCCTCGACTGTTCTGATCGTGGGCGCATCTCTAGCGCAGCTGGTTGCGGTGAGTGCTGCGTATGGAGACTACGCGCTGGTTGCGCCGGGTCTGGTTCCCACGACGGATACAGTCGCAAGGGTGCGCCGTGGCCTCCCTGCCTTGTTAAGCTCCGCGGGTGCGCTCTTGGCCGTCGTCATGCTCCTAGTGCTTGGCCCCGTCGGCGGCTTCGTCGTGGGGAAAACACCTGCGTCCCAATCTGCTTACACCGCAGGCAACGTCACCCTTCAGGGACTTGCCGCTAACGAATATGCGCAGGGCAGTCAATCGGATGCGTCCGCTGACGATGCTCCGGCGGTGCAGGTGAAACCGGATCGCGCCGGTAACCGTGAGGCTTATGTGGACCGCGCACCGAAACCGGTGATACCCATGATTGCGCAGGACGCGCAGAACAGCCCTCGCGCGGGTAGGCTGCTTACCTTGTCGATTCAGGACAGTGTGGTCCAAGCACGGTTGCTGCGTGGCGCGGGATTGCAACTTGCTGACTTTAGGGACGTAGGCGGCTCGACAGCCGGAAACGACGCGGGTGTGAGAGCTGAGGCTTCATTGCTTTCGGCGGTCGCGACACTCACATCTAGGGCGAACCCGACCGTTGCACAACAGCTGGCGGAGCATGACGTTGACCTCGTCATGTTAGAGGGTTCCTCTGAAGAGTTTGAACAGGTGCAAAACGTATTGGATGCGACTGCTGGCTTGGAGAAAATTGGGTCAGTCGAGGATTCAGCGCTGTGGAGAGTCCGCCCCGCTGAACGAATCCCGGCGCGTGTCACGATCGTTCCTGGCAACCGCGCTTCAGGGGAAATACAAAACGTCGACTCAGGCGCCGTTGGAGTTGACACGTTCTTGGAGACTGAGGGGGGCATATTGGTCCTCTCAGAGGTTCAAAGTGCAAGGTGGAAGGCAACTTTCGATGGGGAAGCACTGGAGGCAGTGGATGGTCCCAACGGTGCTGACGACTGGCGTCAGGCTTTCCTAATTCCCGGCGGAGAGGGTGATCTGGTAGTGCGCTATGAGCCGGGCTATCTGATGTGGTGGTGGGTCGGCAGTGGCCTGTCACTTGGGCTGGTCGCACTGCTGGCGGTGCCGCGGGCGGTCCGACGTAGGCGCCTAGTACCGGCGTTGATGGAGGAAGATGATGGCTAGGGCAACGGTGTGGCTGCCACTGGCCGTGGGGGTGCTGTCGCTTGCGGGTGTCGGGGTCCTCTCCACGGCCCTATCACCGTCGGAAATGTCCGGACCCGCCGCGGGTGCCTCGCATGAGGTTGCGGTTGAGACTGGGCAAATCGCACTTGTGTGCGCCCCGGGCGTCGCGGATTCCACTTCGCTAACAGCAGCGGGGTCCCAAGAACAGAAGGCAGAGCTTGGAACCGCACACAACGTATGGGGACTGATGAACCTCGAAAAGCTGGATGGAGGTGGACAGGTCGCGTTGCTCAGTGAGGGTGAGACTCGGGGTACCGGTACCTCCATTTCTGGGCAGCCCACAGGAGACCTGGCGTCTTTTCTGGTAGAAAACTGTCAGTCGACGTCCCGTGAGCTTGCGTTTGCTTCTGGCTCTACGGTCGTTGGGGAGGACACTGTGCTTGTCCTGTCCAACCCTGCCGCCAAGCCCGTGAACGTGCAGATGGAGATACTGGGCACCAGCGGGCCGGTTCTGGAATCTCCCGTCACCGTGGTCGTCCCTGCTGCATCAACTGTGGGAATCTTGCCCGGCAGCTATACGCGTGATGTTCAATCACCGATTATCATTCTCAGCGCAGACGGCAGCGGTGTTGCCGCGTGGTTGCAGACCTCCGGACTGGACGGCGAAGTTCCACTGGGCGTCGCCAGAACACCAGGGGTCAAACCCAAATCTACCGTTGTCCTGGCAGGTGTTGAGGGTGGAAAGGACGCCACACTTAGAGTAGGTAACGTCGGTCCGGAGACCGCAGAGGCAACAATAAAGGTTATGTCCAAAGGTGGCGTCGAAGCGCTGGTAGGCGCAGAGACTATCCGGATCCCGGCGCGCTCTTCTTCGGAAATAGTCGTGGGTGAGCTCCCCGGCAACACATCTGCGCTTCTCATTGAGTCCGACCACGACGTAGTGGCGGCGGTGACGGAGACTTCAACGGGAAATAAGCATCCAGATGTGAAGGGGGCCAAGTACGGGTCCCGGACTGTTGTTGCGCCAGCGCAGGCACTCACGGAGGCAAACCTAGTCAACGGGTCCCAGATGCTTGAGGTAGCACAGGAACTGGGTTTCAAGGATATAAGCGTGTCATTGGTTGTGGCGAACATAAGTGACACGGCAGTGGAACTGGAGATGCAGGGCGTTGCCCACACGCTAGAAGGGACGTCGTCCCAGACGTTCCCTCTCCTGCCGGAGTCTGCCCGTAACAGGTTCACCGCCAGCCAGCCGGTCTATATCGCCTACCTGGTGACGGTTGAAACGCCCGTTGGAGCCCTCCGTTCTGTGACGCCCGTTGGGGTAGAGGGCGTGCTTGCGCAGTCACGCACCGTGGTATTGGAACCGGCGGCATAAGTACTGCCGGTGGTGGGGAGGACGCTTAGTCAAGCAGGTCCTCCGGCTCCAACGCTAAGATCTCACAGATTCGTTCCGCGACAATGATCCGGATGGCGGCGGGCATCTCTGCCTCCGTCGCCCTCGACATCAACGGCCTTCGGTAGACAATGATTCGAGGGCGTAGCCCGCGGCGGCGGTCCTCAGGAAATACGCGGGCTAAGACCGTGTCATGTTCCTCCCAGTCCGCGGGGTCAGACGGCGGCACTTCCTGCATACCGAACTCAATGTCTGCAACGGCTGGTTGCCTAGCAGCCATCTCTGACACTGCCATGACCAGCTCTTCATAGAACTGCTCCCGCCGCGTCCTCCACCCGGGTAACGCGGGGTGAAACCGTGGACCCCGGGGGCCTCTTCCGTGGCGATCGCGCCGCTTTCGCATTGCCGATGGTGCCGATGGGGCGCCCACGCCTGTTGCGACTGCAACTTGGCGCAGGTAGTCCTCACTTTGGAATCTAGGGGCGTGACTCATGTCCTCAGAATAATGGCGGAGCGCTCGGTTACGGAACCGACAGTCGGGTGTTCTGTCCGCCGCATCACACCCGTCTTAGCGCCGCACTGAAGGCGGCGGTAGCATAGGGGCGGAATGAGTGGTTTCTGCTGCGGCGGAATGAACGCGAAGCGAGATGAGGGGGGGACCAAGAGTGAGGGTTTGCTCAAAGCCCGGCTGCACGAACGGCGCCGTTGCGACGCTGACCTATGACTACCAGGATTCCACCGCTGTTCTTGGTCCGCTGGCGACCTCCACGCAACCGCACACATACGATTTTTGTGACAACCATGCGCAGAACTTGACGGTTCCACGCGGGTGGCAGGTAATCCGGCTACAAACCAAGTTCGACCCTGCACCTCCATCTGGTGAGGATCTGTTGGCACTTGTAGAGGCGATTCGGGACGTTGCGGGAGTGCATACGGACGACGAAGCGGATGGGCAGCACTTCCAGAGCGTTCGGCGCCCCGGGGAGCCACGGCGCGACGCTGAGGATCCAGCGGTGAAGTACGCGCCCCTTCAGAGACGTGAACACCTGACGGTAATCTCAGGCGAAGGTTCAGATACCGCTGGCCCGGGCCTCATCTAACGCAGACTGAAGGGCAGGAGCCAGGTCCTCCTTGCGGATCCGCTCATCCACGTACATGAGTGAGCCGTAGGATGCTGATATAGGCATGGCTAGGCCCGTTACTAGTGAGGTTGTCAGCACAAGAACGAAGGCTGTCAGCGGCCATGGGAAAACTCCGCTCAAAAGCATGACTATCAGAGAAACCGCGCCACTCAGCAGGGAAACAACCAAACCGACGACGATCTGCATGAGCAGTAGGCGCCCCAATGTGCGCCAAAATGCGTCGCGCGTCAGGGCCCACGATCGGCTGATCGCATGGGTGGGGCTGGCGCCCTCCACGACAACAACCATCGTTGTGAAGTAGAGGCGCACACTCAGCCACACTGCGACGACGATGCCCACTATGACCGCGAATACGGACACGAGGACTGCTGCCACCGTGACGCCATTGGATGATGAACTGACGGCGATAATGATCGCGACTACAGGCACCGCGAATAGCGCGATGATGACCGCCGCAAGAATTAATCCGACCAACAGTGAAGCACCAATTAGTCGCCAGAAATGGGGTTTCAGCTGATTCCAGGTGCTTTGGAGATCCACGTTTACGCCCACCACAGCGTTCGTCACTGAGAGGACAAGCATTCCCGTGACCACGATTGTGGCTCCAGCATTGATGATGCCCAGAAGGCCCTGGGCGCCCGCGTTTGCGAGGACCGCAACAGGGGAATAGCTCTCCATAACGAAACCAACGTGAGAGCCTACGGTTGTTCTAGATATGTCCTCTTCGGGTAGCAGTGCCGACAGAACCCCCGACAACGCTCCGATGATGCCCATGGTGATCAGGGAGATTGTGAACATGACCCGCGGGTTGGAGCGGATCGCAGCGAATGTTCCCTCAAACAAGTCGCCGAGGTTCAGCGGACGGAAGGGCACTACGGGAGGTGGCACTGGGTTGTGGCCGCCCCAGGGGTTCTCCGGTGGTCCCGGAGTCCAAGAATCGTACGAATTGAAGCTCATGCCTCTATTGTGCACTCGTGTACAGATGACAGGGGCGCTTGATCGTGGGACGATCACCTTATGGCTTCCAGGATTTTGATTGTCGATGATGATGTGAGCCTTGCGGAGATGATTGGGATCGTCTTGCAGGGCGAAGGTTTTGAGGTTTTGGAGTGTTATGACGGGAATGAGGTCATGGACACGTTCCAGAAGTTTGATCCGCACTTGGTCCTACTTGACGTTATGCTCCCCGGCAGGAATGGATTGGAGCTCTGCGAGGACATCCGTAAGGTTTCCAATGTTCCCATCGTCATGCTGACGGCGCGCTCTGACACCGCGGACGTGGTTCGGGGATTGGAAGCGGGGGCTGACGACTATGTTCCCAAGCCGTTCAAACCCAAGGAGTTGGTTGCGCGCGTTCGTGCTCGCTTGCGTACACATGGGGAAGTTGAGGAGGAACTCCTCACGCTTGGTGACCTGACCATAGACGTTTCGGGACATGAGGTGCGTAGGGAGGGGGCCGTGGTCCCGCTTACGCCGCTTGAGTTCGATTTGCTGGTCGCGTTGGCTAGGGCGCCTTGGCGTGTTTTCACCCGGGAGGAGCTCCTTGAACAGGTGTGGGGTTACCGCCACGCAGCAGATACGCGTCTGGTGAATGTGCATGTGCAACGGCTACGTTCCAAGATTGAACGCGACGCGGAAAGCCCATCTTTGGTGATAACAGTTCGGGGCGTGGGTTACCGTGCAGGAACTGGCTCCTAGGCAGACGCCGCCCTCGACCCGATGACATCACTACAGGTGCGGCAGGCGCACGGCCGCAGAGGGCGGTCCCGCGCCAGGGGAATGAATGGGTTCCTGGGGGGATCTCTGTCCCTGCGAATTTCGGTGACGTTGTCGGCCGTCCTCATGGCCATTCTGCTGGTGTTTATCCTTGTTTCCACCACTCTTTTGCGTTCGGACCTTTTCGCAACCCGTAAGAACAGTATCTTGAGTGATGCGTCTGTTCGGTTTTCCCAGGCACAAGACTCCCTAGACCAGTCGACGGCGTCAACTCCGAACCAGGTACAGGAGGCCATGACGCAGGTTCTCACCGCGATTCGGGAATCAGCAGCCGGGGCCGCCGCGGTTGACATCATCTTGTTACGCTCACCGGATTCCTCAGAGGTGTTCCGCATCAATGAGTACGTGAGCGTCGACTACATAACCGCCATCGACCCCCAGCTGCGTGAGGGCCTGAGCCACGACGTGGGCTTGTGGCAATCTGTTGAGTTGAACCAAGGCGGCCGCAACGTTCCGGGCATTATTGTGGGCGCCCTTGTGAACGTGCCGTCAGCGGGTCCCCATGAGATGTTTATCGTGTATTCCTTAGCCCAAGAACAAGAAACCCTAGACACTGTTGTGCGGATCTTGGGACTTGGGGCGCTTCCCGCCCTCGCAATCATGGGGAGTGTTTCCTTCATCTTGGTCTACAGGTTGCTGAGTCCCGTGCGACTTGCGGCAGGGGCCGCGCGGTCTTTGGCCGCCGGTGACCTAACCAGTCGCGTAGAGGTCTCTGGGCGTGATGAGATGGCGCTTTTGGGGGCAACGTTTAACGAGATGGCAGAGTCACTGCAGGACAAGATCACGGACTATGATCGGCTGTCGCGATTCCAACAGGGGTTCGTCTCCGATGTTTCCCATGAGCTACGAACCCCGATGACTACTATCCGGATGGCTGAGGAAGTCATTTATGACGAGCGTGACTCCCTGCCCCCTGCGGCGGAGCGTTCCGCTGAGCTCCTGCACGGCGAAGTGGAGCGTTTTGAGCAGATGCTTGCCGACCTCTTAGAGATTTCCAGGTATGACGCTAACTCTGCACAATTCGATGCGGAGCCAACCGACCTCTACGCGTTGATTGAGAAGGTGATTGCGGCTAACGCCGAACTGGCGGAGCATCTGGGTGTGGAGGTGATTCTTGGCCCGCGCCCTGAACGTTGCTCGGTTCCTCTGGATGGGACAAGGATGGAGCGGGTTGTGCGGAACCTGCTGGTTAACGCCTATGAATACGCCGAAGGCAAGCCAGTCCACATCGATGTTGCGTCGGGGGTGAATTCGGTGGCGTTCCGTGTCCGGGATTCCGGGGTGGGGATGGAACCAGACACGGTTCACAGGGTCTTCGATCGGTTCTACAGGGCGAACCCGTCTAGGACGCGCACCACCGGTGGCACGGGGCTTGGTCTAGCGATCTCCAAGGAAGACGTGATGCTCCACAACGGTGTAATCAACGCTTGGGGTGAGCCCGGGAAGGGCAGCGCATTTGTCGTCACTTTGCCTAGGTCTCCCCAGAGCGCAGTGGTGGAGTTCCCCCTGGTGGTTTGGGAGGACCAATGAGGAACCGAAGAGTCCTGGGTGCGGTGGGGGCGGTCCTCGCGCTGGTAGTTCCCGCGGGTTGTGCCGCACTGCCCACCAGTGGTGAGCCGCATGAGTTCGCCATTGAAGCCCCGCAGAGGGAACCGCTGCGGCAGTACGGGTCGGCGCCCCAAGTCGGCTCAACTCCTGAGCGTCTGGTTGATGACTTCCTACTGGCCTCCAGCGCGGGGACTTACGATGACTACGCGACCGCTCGTCTCTATCTGACTGCCGAGGCATCGGTGGCGTGGCACCCCGGAGAACAGGTGATCATTTTCCCTTCTGATTCCCCTCCGGAGCCTTTACAGCAGTCAGAGGACGGTGGGACGGCAGAAGTCGTACTAACAATGGAGACCATCGGCTCCCTTGACGGCACGGGCGTGCTGAACGCGACGCGGACGGCGGGCACGACGACCTCCTCATTCGTCCTCGAACGAAACGCTGACGGGGAATGGCGGATTGCACAGTTGGAGCCGGGCCTAATACTGTCGCAATCGGCGTTCTTGAACACCTATCAGTTGCTTAATATCTTCTTCCCTTCCGCTGATCTGACGGCCCTGGTTCCGGATCCCAGGTGGCTTCCGCGAACAAGGGCTGCGTCCCACCTGATGCAGGGACTGATAGACGGGCCGTCAGAGAACATAATGCCGGCTGTGACAGGTGCGTTGGGTGCTAACTTGGCGCTTCCTACGGCGGGTGTGGATGTGAAAGACCGCGTCGCCACCGTTGTTTTGGAAGGTGGGGCACGAATCTCGCAAGAGGAGAGAATGGCTCTTTACTGGTCGATTCACCAGACCTTAAAGCAGCTACCCGCCGTGCAAACCATATCGGTGCGCCTCAATGGAGTTGAGCTGTCGGAAGCCGCTCTTCCAGAGGGGCCCACCTACCGGTTGGATCGCGTGGTGGGCGTCAAAGAGGGCGCCATCGTGAGTGGCTCATCCCAGGGATCAATCGTGATTGCCACGGCCAAGCAGGCGGGTGAGGACGCGCGGTACCCGATTGTGGGACCGTTGGTGACCAGCCCCTACGCATGGGTGAACCCGAATGTGGGGACGCTCTCGACAATGGATTCTGAGGACTTAGACGGCGATCTAGCCCCAACCGTTCATGAGGTTGAAGCGCCCAGCGCACCGTCCGTCGACAGGTGGGGTTCCGTGTGGGTGACCAGTGGTGTTGGAGCGGGCAGCGTCCTCGTGGTTCAGCCGGGAGGTGCACTCCAGACGGTTACTGTCGGGAGAGAAGGCGTGGCTGAGAAAGTAACAGTCTCCCCCGATGGGGCGAGGGCGGCCGTGCTCATGAAGACGGGAGAGCGCCGGGAGGTGGTGTTGGCGGCAGTCGTTCGTGATGAGGAGAGCGGGGGCTACACGCTGGCGCAGGCCCACGTTGTGACGCAGATATCCGACGGCGCAACCGACATCACGTGGATAGGCGACGCCACTTTGGCGGCACTGGTTGGTGGGGGATCAGGAGAGCCGACAGTCGAGATCTACCCGCTTGACGGTTGGGTTCAAACCATGTCGGCACCAAGTGAGATGGTGAGGCTCACAGCATCTGCCACCGTGGGGTCACTAATAGTCCAAGGCGCTGATTCAACCGCGTACCAAAGGGTTGGGGCCGCGTGGATTGAACTGCATGATGAGCTGTCGATGTTGAGTTACGCGGGCTAGGGCATTTGGTGTCGGCCACTGCAGGGGATCGGGGGTAATCCACAGGCAGCGGGGGTGAAGACAAAAACTTCAGGCCTCAGCTGAGACGTTTGAGGCATGAAGGCAAGGATAGTGAGCGTCTGGGATGGTGCGAAAAACATGCTCTTCCCCGTCCAGTGCGCTGGATGTGGGAAATGGGATACCCCGCTATGCGCGCAGTGCCAAAGTGTCGCCAGGCGGGAGGTTGCCACCGGAGAGCTGGAGGATGATCGCGGCGCACCTTCGATTGAGCTTCTGAGCCTCGGGGAGTATGACGGAGAACTGCGTAACCTAGTTCTGGCAGCAAAACACGACCCATACCGTGACATGTCGGGTTTCTTGAGGGAAGCGGGCGTGACGTTGGGGGCCGTCGCCGGACGTGGTCTGGCACGCTACTACCCGGGCGGAGTGTTGTTGCGGGAGCAAGTCTGGGTGGTACCGGCGCCCTCGTCCCACGCAAGAAGGCGCAAAAGAATGGAGATTGTTCCTTCTATTGCGGCTGGCGTGGCACTCGGGTTGCGTCAGGAGCTGACCGCGCGAATTCAGGTGGTCCCCGCGGTGAAGCTGCGCAGAGGCGTGGGCAGCCAGGGAGGGAAATCAGCGGGGGTGCGGGGGCGAGGGCGGGCGGGCACGATTTACACGGACCTTGCGTTGCCAGATCGGACTTTGGCCGTCATTGTGGACGACGTGGTCACGACAGGGGCCACGTTACGCGCGGTTTGCGAGGCGCTGGAAGGACGTGTTGTGCAGGCGGTGGCGCTTGCGGTTGCGTAGCGGGCCTAGGCCCCGACATGTGTGGGTGTGGGACCAAACGTCGGGTCGTACGTTCTGTGAAGCATGTCTCAGTAGCGTAGACTGGTTAGACCTTCTAGACATGCGGAGGTGTCGACATGTCGGGAAGGGTGTCGGCTCGCGATAGAGCAGGAGGGTAGTTTTTCTCGTTTGGCAGTAATCAGAGCTTTCAAACTGCCTATTCATCTTCAGTTTCCAGGAGGATCCCCATGGACATTGTCGTCACCGGCCGTAATGCCGAAATCCACCCTAATTTCCGTGAGAATGTCGAATCTAAGTTGGACAAGATCACGCAGTTCTATCCCCGGGCGCAGCGCGTTGACGTGGTGCTGACGCATGAGCGTAACCCGCGTCTGGCCGACAAATCGGAACGGATTGAGCTCACCGTTTACGGGAAAGGGCCCGTCATTAGGGCGGAAGCGGAAGCGGCTGACAGGTACTCTGCGGTTGACCTAGCCAGCGCGAAACTATTTGAGAGGCTTCGTCGTTTGCGTGACCGCGCGAAGGATCACCGGCGCATCAAATATGAGGGGATTGAGGCGCTTGATCTTGCACCGGGTGAGGTTGAGGGTTCTGAGGAGGACCTGCGGAATGCCGAAGACTGGGCGCTTCGCTCAGCACAGGACCTGAAGCCCGGTGAGGTCCGTGAGGAGCAGTTGGGTGACTCTCCCGTGATTGTGCGTCAGAAGGTTCATGAGGCCCCGCCGATGAGCGTGGATGAGGCGCTCCACCAGATGGAGCTGGTTGGCCACCCGTTCTTCCTTTTCGTAGACAAGGACACGATGCAACCCTGTGTCGCCTACCACCGAAAGGGCTGGACGTACGGCATCCTGCGCTTGAACACAAAGGTGGATGACGCCTAAAAGTCAGTATTGGCTTGCTGTGTGTTGGGTCCCATTCTTCGCTGAGGGTGGGACCCATCCTTATGATTATTTAATCTCGTATGCTGAAGGGTGCGCCGGCGGCCGACTAAGAGGTGCGTGACGGGCAGAGCCAAGGAGTTCCCGTGTCGATTATTGACAAGATCCTCAGGGCTGGCGAAGGACGCCAGTTGAAGCGTTTGGACCGTATCGCCGATCAAGTGGATGCGCTTCAGGAAGACTTCAAGAACCTCTCAGATGAGGAGCTCAAGGCGAAGACTGATGAGTTCCGCAAGCGTCTGGCTGAAGGGGAAACCCTTGACGACCTCCAGGTGGAGGCGTTTGCTACCGTGCGTGAAGCCGCGTGGCGTGTGCTCCACCTGCGGCCCTTCCACGTTCAGGTGATGGGTGCTGCCGCACTGCACGGCGGAAACATTGCCGAAATGAAAACCGGTGAGGGCAAGACGTTGGTTGCCACGATGCCCGCGTATTTGCGTGCACTGGAAGGCAAAGGCGTCCACGTCGTAACCGTCAACGACTATTTGGCTGAGTACCAGTCGGAAATGATGGGCCGCGTATACCGCTTCTTGGGGCTCACGGTTGGATGTGTGCTGGCAGGTCAGACCCCGGCTGAGAGGCGTGAGGTTTACAACGCTGACATCACCTACGGCACCAACAATGAGTTTGGGTTTGACTATTTGCGCGACAACATGGCGCAGCGCCCCGATGACATGGTTCAGAGGGGACACAATTACGTTATCGTCGATGAGGTTGACTCCATCCTTATTGATGAGGCACGGACGCCGTTGATCATTTCCGGTCCGGCAGCGGGAGACCTGAACCGGTGGTACGTGGAGTTTGCGCGGATTGCCAACATCTTGGAGCGCGACGTCGACTATGAGGTAGACGAAAAGAAGCGGAACGTTGGCATCCTTGAGGAAGGTATTGAGAAGGTAGAAGACCAACTGGGGGTCGACAACCTTTACGAAGCAGCGAATACACCGCTGATCGGATTTTTGAACAACGCGATTAAGGCCAAAGAGCTCTACCACCGCGATGACAATTACATCGTCAAGGGTGGCGAAGTGCTGATTGTTGATGAGCACACCGGTCGTGTTCTCTCCGGTAGGCGCTACAACGATGGCATGCACCAAGCCATTGAGGCCAAGGAGGGGGTGGAGATCAAGGCTGAGAACCAGACTTTGGCGACCATCACTCTCCAGAACTATTTCCGTCTCTACCCCGAAGGGTCCCGCGCGGGCATGACGGGTACGGCCGAAACGGAAGCGGCGGAGTTCTCCTCCACCTACAAGATTGGCGTAATCCCGATCCCGACGAACAGGGACATGGTCCGCATAGACCAGCCTGACCTGGTCTACCCGACCCTGCAGGGGAAGATGAACGCGATCGTTGATGACATCGTGGCGCGACATAAGGTTGGTCAGCCCGTCCTCGTTGGAACCACTTCGGTTGAGAAGTCGGAGCAGGTGGCGGCACTTTTGAAGCAAAAGGGCGTCCCGATTGAGGTCCTGAATGCGAAAGAACATGAGCGTGAGGCGCAGGTTGTTGCGATGGCGGGCCGGAAGGGTGCGGTAACGGTTGCGACCAATATGGCCGGTCGTGGTACGGACATCATGCTTGGAGGCAACGCGGAATTCATTGCGCAGGCGAACCTGAAGAGCAGGGGCCTGGACCCGGAGGAATACCCGGAGGAATACCGGGAGGCGTGGGCGGACGCGCTGGAAGACGCGCGTCGGGCCGTTGCGGAAGAGCACGATGAGGTGGCGGAGCTGGGCGGCCTCTACGTGCTGGGCACGGAACGTCACGAATCGCGCCGCATTGACAATCAGTTACGTGGGCGTTCTGGACGTCAGGGAGATCCGGGTGAATCCAGGTTCTACCTGTCCATGGAAGATGACCTGATGCGCCTTTTCAACTCTGGGATGGCACAGAGGATTATGTCCAGCGGCGCGTATCCGGAGGACGTACCACTGGAATCTAAGATGGTCTCTAGGTCGATTGCCTCCGCACAGTCGCAGGTTGAAGCACGTAACTTTGAGATTCGAAAGAACGTCTTGAAGTACGACGACGTGATGACCGGCCAACGTGAGCTGATCTACCACGAACGTGAGCGGGTGATGAAAGGTGAAGACCTTTCATCCCAAATGGAACACTTCCAGGAGCAGCTGGTTTCCGGCATCGTCGCCCAGTACACCGCGGCGGACGATCCCCAGGATTGGGAGTTGGCCGAAATGTGGGTTGAGTTGCGTGGGTACTATCCGACGGCCATAACCGTTGACGATGTGGTGGAGGAGTATGGCGGTAGGGCCACCCTCACACGCGACAATATTGAATTTGAGCTTAAAGGCGACATCCGTGCCGCATATGAGAGCGCGAAGGAAGCACTGCGTGAAAACCCATTGGCACTTGAACAGCTGGGGGAGGATCCCAATGCTGAGCTTGAGCGCCGCGTAGTGCTGTCCACGGTCGACCGCCTTTGGCGTGAACACCTGTATGAAGTCGACTACCTGAAGGAAGGCATCGGTCTTCGCGCCATGGGGCAACGTGACCCCTTGGTGGAGTACAAGGACGAAGCGGCGAAGATGTTCCAAGGCATGATGGAACGCATCCGTGAGGAGTCTGTGCAGCAAACGTTTGCATATCACTCCCAGTTCCAGAAGGCTTTGGAGCAGCGTGAGGAAATGCTAGCCGCCGGTGGCACACCTGAAGGGATGGTTAGCGCTGCTGGGGCAGCCGCTGTCGCAGCGTCCTCGGCTGCGAAGGCAGTAACTGGGGCTAGCGCAGAGGACAAGGCCGCACATCCAGCAACTGAGCAGAAGGCTAAGCCTAAGTCCAAGAGCATTCGTAAGGCCGAAAACAAGGCGGCTACGCCACGGACCGTCATGGGTGACGTGGGCCGTCAGGCCGCGCCAAGACGTGTCGTCACCCAGGGGCCCTCCGACCGCGGTGGACAAGCGAACGTGAGGGGACCACAGCCCACTGCCAGTGGTGGGCAGACCCTGAATCGCGCTCAACGTAGGGCACAGGCGAAAAAGAAGCGGTAGAAAAGGGGCCTAGGCCTCTAAGTCCCGTGGCTCTTGCGGGCTAGAGCTCTACTTCCGTGACCATCCACCTGCCGCGGAAGGCAACGATGTGTCCAGAGACGGCGCGGGCGCGCTCATGATCCCACACTGTCGCCGCGAACTCATAGTGGCCAGGCTCCAGCGTTACCACGTGGGCCGACATGACAGTGCTTGGCATTGAGGCGCCCTCACGCTTCTGTTTAGCGACGTAGTCGCTCAGTTGCGCCAAAGCCTTAGGAGACAGCCAGCGTTCAAGGCTGCGCGGGTGGCGAAGACCAGACAGCACATCGACTATCACAACGGAGATGGCTCTCACCCAGTGTTCCGCGTTCGCATCGGTGTTCTTAGCCGTGGCGGATTCTGCTTGTCGCCTCGACTCTCTTGGCGTGCGCACCGCTGGTGGGTGGAGAGTGGCCGAAGGCGGTACGCGCCTCGCTTCGGATACGTTTGCGCGGGAGCTCATAGCGGCCTCCATGGGAGGGGATGGTGACGATTACAACAGCTTGAGGGCATGATGTGGACTCCGTTCTGCACGCGTGTTCGCGGCGCACGTGTGGTGGCGCTACCTACTACTTGGTGTTGATTTGTCAATCAGACGTGCCGACCATACCAAGCAAGCTATGAATTTCCGCCACATAGATGATGTGTGGATAACGTTGTAATGGCTCCGGTTCTGTTCGGGGAGTTGTGTCCCCAGTGGCGGAATCGTGTGGGTCTGGCTCATGGAATAACGAATGCGCTGGCCAGCCCATGTAAGCCGTGTTCACGATCAAAATGTGCGCCACGTAGCCCACCTGTTGTGGCTGTCCACAGGCACCTCATGGCAAGATGCGTTCTATGCTGTGTTTCTTGCCTCTGACTGCCACTGAGCTGGATAACGACTTTCCTCCCGACAGGACCGCCCTCGTTCCCAAAGATCGCCCCACTGGACCCGACGCGGAAACCCCTGAGTTCCTGGAAGAGGAAGCCAGGGACGATGCCGCTTTTGAATCCTTGGAGTACGCGCGTATCGCAGGCACTCTGCCAACCCGGCTGGTAGCCAGCTTTGAGGTTGGTGCGCGGGCTGGCACACCACGTACGTGGGATGCGCTGGACTCCATCTATGTCGACGACACGCTGGGCCGTGCCATTTGCGCCCGTCTCCTCCAAGCCCAGACTCAAGAAGCCTCAGACGCGCTTGCGGAGGATCTCTATGACGAACCGATGATGTGGTTTGACGGCTCCGAACGTGAAAGCCTGGCGCGCATGTTACAGGAACAGTAGCGGCGCCTTTATAGACAGCGGGGTGCGGCTGCCCTATGCCACGGAGTCGTGGGACGCGAAACGGTTCACGAAGTTTGACAGGATCAGGTGAGCGTGGCTCACGTCGACGCCCGTGACCCGCGCCTCAACCTCTTCGCGCTCTTCCTTCGGGTAGTAGCCGTGGTCTGCAAAGACGTCAATGCGCACCGAAATTCCCTCAAGATCTAACTCTGGGTGAAACTGAGTGAGGTAGATATTCTTGCCGATGCGGCCCATCTGCAGGGGCGCGATCTGCCCCGTTACCAGTGGCACAAGCTCTGACGGTGGTTCAATAACAGATTCGTGGTGCCCGACGTAGGCGTTGAACCGGTCCGGTATCCCCTCCAAAATGGGATCTCCCATTCCCTCTGGAGTGAGAGTCAGTAACGGTGCGGTTATGTCCTCAGATATGTCCGTGCCGACGACGCCCCCAAGGAGCCGGGTTGTTATCCCCAGGCCATAGCAGATCCCCAGGATCGGGAAGTCCTGTTCGATGGCCCGCGTCATTAGGTCCTCCAGGTGCCTCTCAATATCGAGCTGCTGGAGAGATTTCTCTTCTTCCGGCATGGAAACGTCGAAATGCGATCCGCACAGGATCACGCCGTCCCAGTAGGACAGGTCGATATTGGGGAACGCTTCCCGCTCCAAACGCACGTTCACCAGTTCGTCTTCGTTGAGGCCGGTGAACTTTAGAAGGGCAACACGCTCCGAAATGGCTACTTCTTCATAGGTGCGCGTAGTTAGCATCAAAAAACGTCGTGGCATAGCGGCCAGCATACTAAATCGCCTCGGCTGCGGAAGGGTGTCTTCGTTCCGATGCTCGGAGGGATAGTCTCTATTCATGACTACATCCCGACGTTACATCGATGACCTGCGCCTAGCACACGTTCTGGCTGATCAAGCTGACAGCCAGTCCATGGATAGATTCCAATCTGAGGACTTAGTGGTGGAGACGAAACCCGACTTCACGTTGGTTTCGGACGCAGATCGCGCGGTTGAGGATCAGATCAGGAAGCAGTTGGGAGCGGCGCGGTCCCGCGACTCCGTCCTCGGTGAAGAACGCGGGGTCACGGGCGTATCTAACCGTCAGTGGGTCATTGATCCGATCGACGGCACCAACAATTTTGTCCGCGGCGTCCCAGTCTGGGCGACATTGATTGCCCTGGTTGAGGATGATGAAGTGGTCGTCGGTTTAGTCTCTGCGCCTGCGTTGAAGAGACGCTGGTGGGCTGCGAAAGGGCAGGGGGCCTTTTCCGGTACGTCTTTGATGCGGGCTCGCCGACTTCACGTGTCGCGTGTGTCGAAGGTGGAGGACAGCTTCTTCTCCTACTCCTCCCTGGAGGGGTGGTTGGCGGCGGGGCGAGGGCGGTCGTTCCTTGACTTCCAAGCATCCTGCTGGCGCACCCGCGGATTTGGTGACTTCTGGAGTTACATGATGGTGGCGGAGGGGACCGTGGACGTCGCTGCTGAGCCGGAGTTGGCGCTGCATGACATGGCCGCCCTCGTCCCCATCGTGGAGGAAGCGGGCGGGACATTCACTTCGCTGGACGGCGAACCGGGGCCCTGGGGGCCGAACGCGTTGGCGACCAACGGGTTACTTCACAGTGCGGCGCTGGAAGGCCTGTGCGTCCGGTAGTTACCAAGTCGACTTAGTCAGGCCGTCAATCAGTGTGCGGGCCCGCGCGACGATAGCGGCACGCCTTGGCTGTTCCACCGTGAATTCCTGACTAGAGAATGCGGCCTCCTCACCCGTTGCCCACTCATCTAACGCGCACGAAACCTCAGAATCAAGGTGAGTGCAGTTGGGCAGGCAGTAGGACGCCACGACACCCAGGTCTGGGAAAACAGCCAAAACGTCCTCGACCTGCGCGTGGGCCAAGCCGAACGACCGCACGCCCGGTGTATCCACAAGCCAGCCGCCGCCCGGAAGCGGAAGTGCGACAGCGCTGGTGGAGGTGTGTCGTCCCTTCCCCGTCAGTTCATTCACCTTGCCGACGGCGCGCGTAGCATCGGGAATGATCGCGTTGATCAGGGTGGACTTACCAACCCCGGAATGGCCGATCAATACGGAGAACAGGCCGCTCAGGCGCTCCTCCAGTTGAGGGATTCCCACGCCATTGGTCGCGTCCGTTGTAATCACTTCGACCTCGAATCCGTCGAACTCCGCCACAAACTGCGCGGGATCAGCTAGGTCCTCCTTGGTCATGCAGAGCAGCGCCGGAATCTTGGCTTCATGCGCGGCCACCAGCGCCCGCTCCACCATTCCCACCCGCGGCTGGGGATTCGCAGTGGCGGCAACGATCACCATCAGGTCCGCGTTGGCGACCATCACTTTTTCTCCGCGGCCCTGCTCTGCTTCCTCAAGGCTTCGGCGCAGGACGTTACGTCGTTCCTCTACCTGCACAATGCGTGCCAGGGTGTCGGGACGCCCGCTCAGGTCCCCGGTCAGGCGCACCAGATCCCCGATGACGACGGACCCGCGTGGCAGTTCCCTGGCTTTTATGGCGACCAGCTCCACTCCGCCCTCGCCCGAAACCGCGTACCTTCCCCGGTCAATCCCCACGACGCGCCCCAGTGGACGTTTGGAATAGTCGGGGCGCCGCTTTGTCCGAGGGCGCGAGGACTTCGCCGCCCTTACCTTCACCCTTTTGTCGTCGGTTCCGGTGTCAAGCCAGGACATCAAGGCTCACCGGACTTCTTCGAGTACGGAGGGATCCGCAAAAACCTCTGCCATCGTAAGCGTCGGCGGCGACTGCGCGCCAGCCAGCATGGCATCCCATCTTTCGGGGAAGTTAGGAAGCGTTTTGGCGGTAGTCGCTATGTCGAAAACGGAGCACCCCGGCACGCGCAGGCCCACGATCGCGCCGAAAGTCGCCATACGGTGGTCTTCATAGCTCTCCAGGCGTGCGCCAGTCAGCGGTGCAGGCTTGATACGGATCCCGTCGCGTAGGACGCGTGCGGAGCCACCAAGTCGTCTGATTTCTGTTGCGAGGGCGTCCAGCCGGTCGGTCTCATGCCCGCGAAGGTGGCCAATACCGGAAAGTGTCGAGGGCGAGGTCGCGAACAGGCACAACGCAGCCACCGTCGGAGCCAACTCCCCGCATGCCCCCAGGTCATATTCCAGCCCCGGCCAAGTCAACCCCTCCGGCGCCGAAACGGTAAGTCCTGTGGCGGACAGTGCAACGTTGGCTCCGAAGAGAGGTAGGAGTTCAAGCCAGTATTTGCCAACCTGATCGGTCTTCGCGGGCCAGTGCGGAATCGTGACTTGGCCACCCGTCAAGAGTACGGACGCCAAGAAGGGCCCCGCATTGGACAGATCCGGCTCAATCGCGATGGGGTTCCCCACGGGGCGTGTCGGGTCAGTCAGCCAGCTCCACGATGACGTCCTCTCAATGTGAACTCCCTGGTCAGCCAACATGTCGAGGCTCATCGCAACATACGGCCACGATGGCACACGGCCCTCCGCGCGCAGCGACACGCGTTCGTTGATTAGGGGGGAAGCGAGCATGAGTGCCGACAGGTACTGGGAGGACGAGGACGTATCCACGCGCACCGTATCCTCATTTTTCAGTTTCGCGCGGGCCTTTTTCGCGCGCGCCGGCACGCCCTTTATGGTCACTGGTAGGTAACCGGGCTTCCCGCCATACTTCACGGAGGCACCAAGGGCTTTCAGTGAGTCCATGAGTGGGCGCAGCGGTCGGTTTGCCGCAGATGCATCGCCAACCAAGGTGGTCTTTCCGTCAGCGAAGGCCGCAAGCGCGGAGCCGAAGCGCATCACTGTCCCTGCTTGGCCGCAGTCGATAGTGGACCCACCCCGAAGGACTTCAGGGGGGTGGACGGCTACGTCGGAGTTGTCCAGAAACTCTATTTCGGCACCTAGGCTCTGCATAGCGCGCGCAGCCATGTAGGAGTCGCGGGAGGCCAAGGCCCCGCTGATCAGCGTCGGCTTGGCGGCTATGGTTCCGATGACCAACGCGCGGCTGGTCTGTGACTTTGAGCCAGGCAGAGTGACCTGGGCATGGATAGGGCCCGCAGCGGTCGGCGCAGGCCAGTAGCTCTGGTCTGGTGTATCGCTGTCACTGAGTGAGGCATGGGCAGATGTCACGGGGCCACCACCGTTTCGCAGAAAGCCCGTAGGCTCTTAGTCATCGACAAAATCTTCTCCTTAGTTAGCATTGTCCTAGCAGGAGAGAAGTTTTGCTAGGGTGACTCACCTGCCGTCGTATAGCAACAGTTTGGATTCAGGCATGCACAGCGCCAGAGGGGTGTCTCAGGAGAACCTGCAGCGCAGGTTCGAAGAGGAAGCGCTGCCATTACTGGACCAAGTGTTTGGTTCGGCTTTGGTGCTAACGCGTAACCGTGCAGATGCAGAAGACCTCACCCAAGAGGTTTATCTGCGTGCCTACGCGGCATTCGACACGTTTGAGCCGGGCACGAACCTGAGGGCTTGGCTGTACCGGATCATGACCAACACCTATGTGTCTGCGTATCGCAAGGAGTCGCGGGATTTGGTGCACGTCGGGGAGCCGTTGCCACTCGACTGGCAGTTGGACTCGGATAGGGGCGAAGGCGGGGCGGGCGGAGAGGGTTCCGCGCCGTTCGGCAGCGCACTGTCCAGACCGTTTTCTCCTTCGGCGGAGACGGAGGCCATGATCTCCTTGGAGAATGAGGAGGCCTACGAACTGCTGTCGGAGCTTGGTACGGACCAGAGAACCGCGGTGTACTTGGCGGACGTGGTGGGTCTGACGTCAAAGGAAATTGCGGAGATCCTAGAGGTCCCCCAGGGTACGGTTACCTCGCGAATCCATAGGGGCAGGCAGAAGCTGCGTGATCTTGTGCAGGCGCGCAGTAGGGGGTCTCGTGTTGCGGTGATGGGGATGCTGCCGCCGGGACGGGAAAAGAACCCCCTTGCAGTGGGACCCTCATCAGGGCGGACACCTAAAGCGATTGCGGGCAGGAAAGCTGACGGAGGTGAAACGGGTGAGTGAAGGCAAAGGTGCCGACGCGCAGACTGACGAAGCCACTAGTCATTTGGGATTTGCAGCGGGCCCAGACGAATTTCGGGTGGGCGCTGTGGAGGTGCGGATGAGTTACGCCCAAATCGTGGAGACTCTTCGGTCATGTGTGTGCGTTGGTGCGCCGGAGGAGTTGAAGGAGCGGATCCTGCGGCACATTAGGAGCCAACGTGCCAGCGGGTCGGACGCTGATTGCAGTGGTGCGTAGGCAATACAATGCCTAAGCGTGATTGAAAACTCTGTACTTGGCGTGTGAAGTTGCGCGGTAATGTGGGATTATTAGCCATGTTGTGCGCCTGGTGCGCAGACGGAAGGAGCCTCATATGAGTAAGCGTGGACGGAAGCGTCGGGATCGTCGCAAGAAGGCAGCGAACCACGGTAAGCGCCCAAACTGCTAGTTGGCGGTTTAGGAACGGTCCGCACCAGGATTTCTGGTTGCGGGCCGTTAGTCTTTTTGGGGGGTGGCGCGAACCTAGGAGGTGCGCCACCCCACCCGTATTAGGCGAACGCGTGCGCCATTAGTGTTTCCACTTCAGTCTTGTGTCTCCAAGACAATCCCGTGGATGGAGAGGCACCTTCTGGTCGTGAAGCGAGCTTCACGGTGGGGATGCCTTCCAGTGTCTTCGTCACATCCGGAACTAGGCCAAGGGCAGGGAACAGGTTCATCGCAAGGAACTGCCACGCTCCCTGGTTGGCAGGCTCATCTTGGACCCAGACGACCTGGGCATTGCCGTAGGGAGCTAATGCTGCCTTCAACTCAGAGGTCGCCAGCGGGTAGTACTGCTCCAACCGCACGATCGCCACGTCCTCCCGCCCCAGGCGTTTGCGTTCTTTCACTAGGTCGTAGTAGACGCGCCCGGAGCACACCAGCACCTTGCTGACTGAGCCGGGGTTCGCGGCCACAGCGTCCTCAACCTCTCCGATGACCGGAACGAACTGTCCGTTCGTGAACTCATCCAACGAGGACGTTGCTGCGGACAGACGTAAGAGTTGTTTCGGTGTGAACTCGATCAGTGGGGTACGCGGGCGCCGGTACGCTTGCGTGCGGATCAGATGGAAGTGGTTTGCAGGGGTGGACGGCTGGCAAACCCACATGTTGTCTTCTGCAGCCAACTGGAGGTACCGCTCAATGCGGGCGGAGGAGTGGTCGGGGCCTTGCCCCTCATATCCGTGGGGCAACAGCATCGCAACGGATGATGCTTGGCCCCACTTCTGTTCCGCCGAAGATATGAACTCATCTATCACCGTCTGCGCGCCATTCGCGAAGTCTCCAAACTGAGCTTCCCAAGCAACGAACACTTCGGGGCGTTCCACGGAGTACCCGTATTCGAATGCCAGCGGAGCGTATTCGGAAAGGGGTGAGTCATAGATCGAGAACTTCCCCTGGTCCTCCGTTAGGAAGTCCAAAGGTGTGAACTCTGTACCATCAACTTGGTCATGAAGGACTGCGTGACGTTGCACGAACGTTGCGCGCCGCGCGTCTTGGCCGGAGACCCTGACGGGCGTGCCGTCCATCAGCATTGTTCCCCACGCCAGCAACTCTGCGAAGCCCCAGTCAATAGGTACCTGTCCGCGCGCCATGGCCAGGCGACGTTCGCTTAGCTGACGCAACTTCTTGTGAGGGACGAAACCAGGGGGAAACGCGTTGTACGCCTCCCCTACCCGCTCAATCGACTCCGCACTTGCTGAGGACTGCCAGCCGATCATCTGACCTGCACCGGGCCTCTGCGACTCCGGTATTTCAAGGCCGTGGTGGGCGGCGGCGCGCTCTGCCGTCTTGGCCAGTTCCCGAGCGGACTGCGCATCCGCATCCTCAGGCATGCCACCGCGCAGGCGTGTTTCGTCAAGAATCTTTGTCAACTCCGCCTGGAACTGCTGCGTGACGGCGTCGGCTTCTTCAACCGTGATGTCACCACGCCCAACCAGGTTCCGCGTGTAAACCTCAAGGGTTGGCGGCAGGGAGTCTATCAATCCGTACATGACGGGCTGAGTCATCGACGGATCATCGCCCTCGTTATGACCACGACGTCTGTAGCAGACCAGGTCGATTAGGACGTCTTTGTTGAACTCTTCACGGTACTTGAACGCCAAAGACGCAACCCGCACAACCGCTTCGGGGTCATCTGCGTTCACGTGGAAGATCGGGATCTGCAACCCCTTGGCCAAGTCCGTGGGGTAACGGGTCGAGCGCCCCGAAGTTGGCCCCGTGGTGAAACCAATCTGGTTGTTGACGATGATGTGCATGGTGCCACCCGTCTTGAACCCATCTAGCTGGCTCATATTCAAGCACTCATAGACGACGCCCTGGCCTATGAACGCCGCATCCCCGTGAATGAGGATTGGCATTACCGGGTATCCCGGCTCATTGAGCCGGTCATCCATGGCCCGCGTGATACCCAATAGGACGCCGTCAGCCGCTTCCAGGTGAGATGGGTTCGCGGCCAGGTATACCTGCGTCGCAACGCCATCACCGGCACTGAAGACGCCTTCGGTTCCTAGGTGGTACTTGACGTCCCCGGATGCTTCGGTGCCGATCAGGTGCGGGCTGCCCTCAAATTCCGCGAAGATCTGTCCGTACGACTTTCCCGCAATATTTGCGAGGACGTTCAGCCTTCCGCGGTGAGCCATCCCGATGGTCACTTCGTACAGTCCCGCATTTGCGGCATCTGTCATCACAGCATCCAGCAGAGGGATCAGAGATTCCCCGCCTTCCAATGAGAACCTCTTCTGCCCCGTGTACTTTGTCTGCAGGAACGTTTCAAACGCTTCCGCATGCACCAGAGTGGAGAGGATCTTCTTCTGTTCTTCGCGGGAGGGCTTCTGGTACCGCGCCTCAATCTCCGCTTGGAGCCACAGGCGCTGCGATGGGTCCTGAATATGCATGTATTCAATACCGACGGACCGCGTGTAGGTGTCGCGCAACCGGTGCAGCAGCTCACGCAGGACCATCGTTTGCGCCCCGCCGAAGCCGCCCGTTGGGAACGTCCGCCCCAAGTCCCACACGGTGAGCCCGTATCTTCCCAGTTCGAGGTCGGGGTGCCTGCGCACCCGATACGCAAGCGGGTCGGTGTCTGCAGCAAGGTGTCCGCGGGAACGATACGCGTGGATTAGCTCCATGATCCGCGTGCGTTTGCCTTTTTCACGGTCGAGGTCGTAATCCTGGTCAGTTTCCCACCGGTAGGGCGGGTATGGGACCTCCAGAGAGTCAAACACGCGGTCGTAGAAACCGTCCTTGCCGCTCAGTTTGTCGGAAAGGACCCGCAGGAACTGACCCGACCCCGCGCCTTGAATGACCCTGTGGTCGTAGGTTGATGTCGCATACATGACTTTGCCAACCCCCAGAGAGGTCAGTCGCGACGTAGGTGCACCCGCCCATTCGGCCGGGTAATCCGTAGCGCCGATGCCGATGATGACGCCTTGGCCGGGCATCAAGCGCGGGACGGAGTGGGTTGTGCCCAGTGTTCCCGGGTTTGTGAGCGAGGCCGATGCGCCCTGGAAGTCATCCGCTCCCAGTTTCCCGTCGCGCGCCCTCATTACGAGGTCGTTCGACGCCGCAACAAACTGCGGGAAAGTCATGGTGTCCGCTTCTTTGATGACAGGCACCAGTAGCGCGCGCGTGCCGTCTTTCCTTGGCACATCAACGGCAAGCCCCAAACCGACGTGCGCCAGATTATCTACGAACGGCTTCCCATCCTTTTGGACGTACGTCACGTTCATGGACGGCATTTCCACCAGCGACTCAACGATCGCGTATGCGATGAGGTGCGTGAAGGACACCTTCCCACCGATGGTGCGTTCAAGGTGGCTATTGATCACCGCGCGGTTCTCGATTAGCACCGTCGCGGGAATCTCACGGACGGATGTGGCGGTGGGAACGCCAAGGGATTGCTCCATGTTTTTCACGATGGAGCGGCCAATCCCGCGGATTGGTTCGAGGACGTTTTCCTGCAGTTGACCGTCACGACGTGCGGCCAACCCAACCGCCTTGGAACGGGTGTATGGCGATGTGGCTTCCTGCACGCGGGTTGGCGGTGCAGGTGGAAGATCTGAACGCGTCACAATCTCTAGGTTCGCGACAGTTACCTCAGACGTTGGTGGAACTGGAACGCCGGGGTTGTTGTCTTCTGCAGAAAACGCGTGCTCAGTTGCTGGAACAACCTCCGCGGACGGCGTGGGCGCAGGAGGTACTGCGGTCTGCTCCGTGAGGTTCGGCGGATTCGCCAAGAAATACTGCCTCCATGACTCATCCACCGAAGACGGGTCGGCAACGAACTGTTCTCCCATATATGCGATGTACCAGTCGTTTGGACCAAGATCATCGCGGCTGTGCTCTGCCACCAAGGCTCCTTTGGCTCTGTGATCGAGTGCTCGGTACAAGTCTAGGGACCGCCATGACTTAATTCTTGGGCAATAGGCGAAAGCCACACTGGCGTTAGCGCGCCGTAGTGGATATATAGTGGATTCCACTATGCCCTCGGCCTTTTTAGACATCGCATACTTACTGCTGGGAGTTCTCCTGATATTGGGGAACGGCATCTTCGTTGCCTCGGAGTTCTCACTTGTTGCACTGGATCCCGCGTCCGTTGAACGCCAAGTCCGTGAAGGGAACCGGAAGTTGGGGCGCGTCATGTTGGCGTTGAAGTCCCTATCAACGCAGCTTTCCGGCGCTCAAGTAGGCATCACTTTGACCACGATCCTCCTCGGTTACACCACCCAGGTCGCGCTGATCCACCTGCTCACTCAGGGCGGAACCGCCTTTGGACTTAGCGTCGCCTTAGCGGCAGGCATCGGCACAACGTTGGCCGTCATATTGGTGAACGCCTTGTCTATGCTCTTCGGGGAACTGGTGCCAAAGAACATGGCCCTTGCGGAGCCCTCCAAAGTCGCTGGCTGGACGGCACCTATCCAGCTGGGGTTTACATGGCTATTCACGCCTGCGATTCGCGTGCTCAATGGCACCGCGAATGCAATACTGCGTGCGTTTGGGGTGGAGCCAAGAGAAGAACTGTCCAGCGCGCGCTCCGCATCGGAACTGGCTGCGATGGTCCGACACTCCGCGGAGGAGGGGACACTGGATGAGGACACCGCGACTTTGTTCACCCGGTCAATCTCCATGGAGAACCTCAGCGCAATCGACGTGATGACGGACCGCGGGCGCGTGCGGGCGTTGAGCGAGGACGCCACGGCTGCGGACCTCATCAACCTCGCGCGGGAAACCGGCCATTCGCGGTTTCCGATCTTCGATAAAGATGGTGAGGACTACGTTTCGATTGCTTTGCTGAGGCGCGCCGTCGCGATCCCGTATGCGAAGAGAGCGGAGGTGTCCGCGGCGTCTAGGTCGATTGCGGTGCCCGCTCAGCAGGTGCCGGAGACAGTCGGCCTCGTCCCCCTCCTAGTTGAGCTGCGCGATGGCGTGCAGATGGCTGTGGTTGTGGACGAATATGGGTCTTCCACAGGCATCGTCACGTTGGAGGACGTCGTTGAGGAGATCGTTGGTGATGTGAGCGATGAACACGATCGACGCAGAAGAGGGATCAAGAAGTCTCCCAGTGGCGGATACATGGTTCCCGGAACGCTACGACCAGATGAGTTGTTGGCGAAAACTGGGATCGAGGTTGAGGAAGAGGGGCCCTATGAGACCCTTGCCGGCTTCATCATGAATGAATTGGGGCAGATTCCCGAGGTTGGGGATGTCGTGGAAACATCCGACGCCACTCTAGAAGTCGTTGCTATGCAGGGACGTAGGGTCACCCGCATCCATGTTCAAGGTGCGCAGCATGACGAGGCCGGTGTGGGCCCAGATGAAGAGGGTGCGCAATGAGTGTTCCGCTCGGTTTGTTCCTGACCGTCGTCTTCCTGGCGGTCAATGCCTTCTTCGTTGCAGCAGAGTTCGCGGTCACCACCAGTCGCCGCGACCAGATTGAACCTCTAGTCAAAGAAGGGCGCCGCGGGGCCAAACAGGCGCTGTTCGCGCTGCAGCACGTGTCCCTAATGTTGGCGATCAGCCAGTTGGGCATCACTGTCATGTCCACGTCCCTAGGCGCCATCGCGGAGCCGGCAATCGCACAACTAATCATGAGCCCGATGCTGGCACTCCACGTTGACGCAGCTACTGCTCACGCAATCGCATTGGTCTTGTCGCTTCTTCTAGTTCTCTATTTACACGTCGTTTTTGGGGAGATGGTCCCAAAGAACCTTTCCATTTCGAAGTCGGAGTCGACGCTTCTGATTCTGGCTCCGGTGTTGGTAACCTTCGGTAAAGTTCTGGGACCTATCGTGCGGCTCCTAGATGCGGTCGCAAACTGGTTCATTAGGCACATGGGGTTCGAACCCAAGTCTGAAATCGCAGCAACATACACGTTGGCGGAGGTGGCCAATATAGTCGAAGTGTCAAGGGAGGAAGGCAAGCTCCAAGACGAGCTGGGACTCTTGGCCGGAACCCTTGAGTTCTCCCGGATGACCGTGGCGCAACAGATGGTTGCGGCCTCCGACCTCGCCACGATCCCCCTGCCGGCGACGCCCCGTGAGGTGGAGGCACTGGTGGCCAGAACGGGCTTCTCTCGGTTCCCCGTGACCGAGGGCGGAGAAATCGTGGGCTACGTGCACCTCAAAGACGTTCTGTACGCGGACGACGACGTGGAAGGGGACCAGCCGATTCCATCCTGGAGAATCAGAACGCTGAAGACGCTACCGGCAACATTGGGCTCGGAAGATGCACTGCGTCAAATGCAGACCGATTCCACGCATATGGTGGGGATTACATCTGAGGAGAACGGCAGTCTGGACGGAGTTCTATTCCTTGAGGACCTGCTTGAAGAGCTGGTCGGGCAGGTCAAAGACTCCATGCAAAAGCGGCCCTGACAGGCGCAGGAGTGCTACTGCGACACCTCTTGGGTGGGTCGAGCATGTGGACCAAAGTCACTGCCGGACGAAGGAAGTGACGCAAAACCTACTGGTTCGGCGAAAATCGTGGCGGACGCTACTGTACGGAAAGTTGCAAAGTCGTAGACTCATAACCGCGACTTCTTCAGGGAGGGAGCCCCTTTCACAAACGGAACCTTTATGCAGCCGCGCGTGGAAGGAAGAGCCCAGTGCATAAGCAAGGGGCTATGGCCGATAGACGGAGAACGAATGTTAACTGGCGCCATGGCGGAATGTCCGTTGCCACCGCGCAGTTCAGTGCACCCTCGCTTGAATAGTGAGGAGTCGCAAGTTGCTACGTATGGCCGTACCCAGCGCGGAGCGAAAGTGCGTCGTTCTCGTGCTGCCATGCGATGGAGTGGCGCGACGGTCACTACGGGCATGCTGGCGGCAGTTCTTGCAGTTCCTGTAGTTTCTGCGGCCACCATGGACAGTGAGCAGCCTGATTCCAAAGTCACCGGCAAATTCGGGGTGGAGGAATCTTGGGCAGGCGTTCGGAGCCAAGCCACAGAGAGCGCGGCGGACCTTGCGCGTGACCCCGCAGCGGCTTCGCGTGCCAGGTTGCGTGTGCCGATCGAAGTGAGTCCGTGCCTTGCGGACACGGGAGTCGCAGCCAATGGGTCACGTGACATCACGACCCAGGCGCGTATCTATATGCCGCTCCAAGAGGGCACATACTCTGGGACGTCCTACTTCGGCTACCGCATCCACCCGATCTTCGGTGACTCTCGGCTACACACTGGGGACGACTACGCGGCCCCAGACGGCACGCCCATTTACTCTGTTGCCGACGGGGTCGTGGTAAAGGCAGAGTGGGGTGACGGCCGCGGCTTTTACGTGGTCATCCGACATACGCTCGCAGACGGATCTCAGTACACCTCCTGGTATCTGCACCAATGGCCACAGAACGTTGTTGTCAGCGTTGGTCAAGAGGTTAAGGCTGGACAGCAGATCGGCGCTGTTGGAAATTCTGGGAATTCCACGGGTGCCCATCTCCACTTGGAAATCCATGATTCCAGCGATACACCAATAGCCCCATCCCACTGGCTTGCGGAAAACGGCGCGGTCTTCCTGGGAGAGGGCTGCTAATGATGCCGGTCGCTGCGACGCCGCATCCCTTGGTGTTTGCGCACCGCGGTGGCAGTGAAGAAGCAGTTGAAAACAGCGTGTCCGCGTTCAACCGGATTCGTGACTTGGGTCTTCGTCACATTGAGACGGACGTGCAGCTCACTTCCGACGGTGAAGTCGTGGTGATCCATGACGAAACACTGGATCGGTGTTACGGACAGCCGGGGAAAGTGTCGGACTATACCTGGGAAGAAATCCAGCAGTTCCGCAACGAAGCGGATGAACCGATGCCTCGGTTGGTCGACGTCTTAGATCAGTTTCCCGATATGTACTTCAACATCGACGCAAAAACGGATGATGTTGCAGAACCGCTGCTTGAAGTTATCAGGGAAGCAGACGCTTGGGATCGGGTCTTGATCGCATCGTTCTCTGAAAAGCGGCTGGAGCGCGTTCGGAGCCTTGCAGACCCGGGGCTCTCAACGTCTTTGGGGGTAACCGCTATCGTCCGGCTCCTACTGGCGTCTGAGACCGTTTCGAACGCTGAAAGCTGGCACGTACCCGGGCCGCGTCACGGCGTTACTGCCGCTCAGGTCCCGGAAAAAAACAAAGGAGTCCGCGTTGTCTCCCCGCGTTTTGTGGCCACTGCTCACACGGCTGGTTTAGCGGTGCATGTGTGGACGGTAAATGACCGCGAACAAATGGAACGGCTCTTGGACTGGGGCGTTGACGGAATCGTGACTGACCGCCCATCCCTTCTCAAGGAAGTACTGATTGAGCGCGGGCAGTGGCCCGACAAGTAGGGTTGGGTTCCTAAGCGTTGAAGGCACAGTGATGCCTGATGAATAGGGGTTCTGCGTCTGTGTGTTGAGGCACCTGCGTGGCCCGCGTTTTTATGGTTGCAAGTCCATCGTGGGCAAGCGTTGCCGCTGCGGCGGTGGGAACAACTGTGAGAAGTACCTAGCGGTCAAGTGTTGGGTGCAGGAGCTGATAAAATAGTTGGCTGTTGGGGGTCTACCCCGATAATGCCCCGATAGCTCAGTGGATAGAGCGTCCGCCTCCGGAGCGGAAGGTCGCAGGTTCGAATCCTGTTCGGGGTACTCTTTTTTGGGTATGTCTGTTGACGCATGTGGTCACGTGGCTGGATGTCGCTGCCGACTCGTGTGGTCACGTGGCGGTTGCGTCTGCCGTTGGCCGGTCCTGCGTGGGCCTTAGGCCTCTAAGGGTTCTAAGACCGATGGTTATCCCCAATATCGATGGTTAATCCCGGGATTAACCATCGATCGTGCGCCACAACGTTAGCTCTTAGAAAATCA
>CAYFOT010000015.1:0-34599 GCA_964344825.1 uncultured Actinomyces sp. | reverse complement strand
GGGAGAACCCGGGGACATCCGTCATTTGGGTGGATGTTGATGGTTACGATTCTGAGCCTGAATATCGGGAGCTGATGCTCACCTCAGCACTCAAAGAGATCGGCAATGCAGTCTTCGACACCGTCGCTGAGGCCGTCGAAGGTAACTGGACAGGCACGGACTACATCGGCACCTTAGAGAATAACGGCGTGGGGATTGCACCTTGGCATGATTTCGCAGACCGTGTTCCGGAGGGCCTTGATCAGAAACTTGAAGAGTTGAGGGCGAAAATCATCTCTGGGGAAATCGTGGTGGAATCTCCAAGTGCCCCGTAAAGGTTCCAGTTTCCCATATGAGGGGGGAGCGAATCGGCAGCTGATCCTGCCGCAACAGGCTCCATTTGAAGTTGTCTCAGAGTACTCCCCGTCGGGAGACCAGCCGCACGCTATCAAGGAGATAGCGCGCCGGATCAACGACGGGGAGCAGGACATCGTCCTGTTAGGTGCGACCGGTACCGGAAAGTCGGCAACAACCGCGTGGCTGATTGAGCAGGTGCAGCGCCCAGCGCTGGTGATGGCACCCAATAAGACTCTCGCAGCGCAGCTCACTACAGAGTTCAAGTCTCTGCTTCCCAACAACGCGGTTGAGTACTTCGTGTCGTACTACGACTACTACCAGCCTGAGGCGTATGTGCCGCAGACTGATACGTTCATCGAAAAGGACTCATCCATCAACGATGAAGTGGAACGCCTGCGCCACTCTGCAACGAACTCTCTGCTTACGCGGCGCGACACAGTCGTCGTCTCCTCCGTGTCCTGCATCTATGGCTTGGGCACGCCGGAGGAATACGTCAAGCGGATGATGCGCCTTGAACTAGGCGACACCGTCTCACGCGAACAGCTTCTGCGTGACTTTGTTCAAATGCAGTATGCGCGCAACGACATGGCATTCACTCGCGGAACGTTCCGTGTACGTGGTGACACCATTGAAATCATCCCCGTATATGAAGAACTAGCGATCCGCATTGAGCTCTTCGGGGATGAGATCGACGGGCTGGCAGTGCTACATCCCTTGACCGGTGACGTGATCAGGGAGGTGGACTCCATCCACGTTTTCCCTGCCAGCCACTATGTTGCGGGCGAAGCGCGCATGGCAGCCGCTATCAAAAGCATTGAGGAAGAGATGGAGGAACGCGTCGCATGGTTTGAGAAGCGCGGAAAACTGCTTGAAGCGCAGAGGCTTAGGATGCGAACCACATACGACCTCGAAATGATGAGGGAGATCGGAACTTGCGCTGGCATTGAGAACTATTCCCGACACATCGACGGGAGGCCGGCAGGTTCAGCGCCCCACACACTCCTAGACTTCTTCCCCGAAGACTTCGTCCTCATAATTGACGAATCGCACGTGACCGTGCCGCAGATCGGCGCGATGTATGTGGGTGACGTAGCGCGCAAACGCACTCTCGTCGACCACGGGTTCCGGCTGCCCTCTGCTATCGACAACCGGCCACTGAAGTGGGAGGAGTTTCAAGAACGGATCGGACAGACTGTGTATCTGTCCGCTACACCGGGCCCGTATGAAACAGAGAGGGATCCCAGCCCTGTTGAGCAGATCATCCGCCCGACGGGCCTTGTGGACCCGAAAGTTGTCGTGAAACCAACGCCCGGGCAGATCGATGACCTCCTCGAAGAGATCCGCACCCGCGTCGAACGCGATGAGCGGGTGCTGGTCACCACCCTCACAAAGAAGATGGCCGAAGACCTCACCGTCTACTTGGCTGAACGTGGAGTGAAGGTGGAATACCTTCACTCGGACGTGGACACGCTGCGCCGCGTGGAACTCTTGCGTGAGTTGAGGCAAGGCAAGTTCGACGTCCTCGTCGGGATAAACCTGCTGAGGGAGGGCTTGGATCTTCCGGAGGTTTCCCTAGTTTCCATTCTGGATGCAGATAAAGAAGGATTCCTTCGGTCGACGCGATCCCTGATTCAGACGATCGGCCGTGCGGCACGTAATGTGTCAGGCGAGGTCCACATGTATGCGGACACGATTACTGACTCCATGCAGGCTGCTCTGGATGAAACCGATAGGCGGCGCGCCAAGCAGATTGCTTACAACCAGAAGCACGGGATTGATCCCGCGCCGATCCGTAAGAAGATTGCGGACGTGACCGACATGCTTGCCAGAGAAGAAGTTGAGACTGAGGAACTCCTTTCTGGTGGCTACCGGAAGTCGCCCATCGGGTCCACATCCCACGGGCTGGGGCCAGGATCCGTGGCGCGCGCCCGTGGAGGGTTGCCGCAGGCAGAAGCAGAGCTGGCCGACCTAATTGAGCAGCTTACGGAACAAATGAAAGGTGCCGCTGCTGAGCTGAATTTTGAGCTGGCTGCAAGGCTTAGGGATGAGATATCGGACTTGCGCTCAGAGCTGCGTGCTATGCGGGCTGCATAGGTAATGGGAGCGGGGCGTCACACCGCCTAATGGTTTTCACTACCGGAGCGGGTGGGACACCATCATGCAGAGTCCACCCGCTCTTGTGGTCCTTACCTGGTTCTTGTGACGTTCAGCCCTGCTGAACTCATGACAGTTGTGTTGGCCTAGTAGTAGTAGCCGTGGTGCCAAAAGTTACGCAGGAATCGGTCCGCAAAGGCGTTGACGTCGTAGCGGAATATTCGTGCTGATGTCCGGTAGTCGGAGCTAAGACCCGCGGCCGAATCCATTATCAGCAGCTGATTTGTCTTGGTGTCGAAACCATACACAACAACGTAGTGCCCGATGGTGCGATAGGATGGGTGTCCGTTGTAGCGGTACCCACCCATGACCTCACCAGCACCCAGCAGAATAGGGCGTTTAGTTGTCGTGAAGCTCCTCAACACCGCCGCGCGGAGCTGCGCTCCGCTGGGGTTCCGCTGCGCTTTGTAGACGTTTGCGCCCAAGTATGCGTTCATTCCCCGGATGAGATCATTAGTTTCACCCTGGGTGTAGCCCAGTGCGTCAGTGCGCATGTATCCGGGCCCCGCCAAGAGCCTCTGTGACAGCGGCCTGCCATCGGCGCTGGTGGTTCTGCGCATCCCCTTCAACGCCATTTTTCCAGCGGCGGGCCCACAGTAGTACTTAGTCTCTTGCATCTCCCAAGTCATGTGCTGGAACGTGTAGACACCGTTCGCAAAAGAAACCAGGTCACTGCAAGAGGTGGTTGTGCCAGCGTCGGAAAGCGCGCCCGTCCCTCCCAGGATCACCACCTTGGCCTGCGTACTGGCTACTGCCTTCACGCTGTCCGGACGGCAGCTCTGTCTGGTGAGCAGCAACGGCGCGTTGTGTGCGCGGCTGATGGCAACGCCCGTCAGTGCATCTGGGAATGCATCGCCGCGTGCGTAGATGATGGTTGCTGAGTTCGTACCCCAGAAGTTCTTAGCCACCTTCGCGCTGGTGGCGAAACGGTCCGAACCCGACAAAACTGTGGGGGTCCGTCCGGCTGCGGAGCTAAGCACGTTGCGCGCGCTGGCGCCCCATGTACCTCCGATAACGTAGAGGGAGGAGGGCTCCAACTCCCTCAGCGCGCCCGCTGCCGCCGAATGTGCCGTCCCCATCGGTGTCAGGATCACGGGGCCACCAAGCTTTCCGGCGGGAGCCGCAGCAACCGTGGCGTCGGGGAAGTTCTGTCCAGTGGTTACAAATGCCGGTGAGCCTTTGGGGAAAAGAGTTGCGATCGCGGCGGATGTCTCATACCTGTCGGAACCTGCAATCCGCTTGACTTCCGCGATGCGGGCAAGCTGCCGCTCAGCGGCCGGGGACACAGCCCCTGTCCCACCCGCGATGACGATCAGCGAGGGGCTCAGTGTCTCAATCTCATTGATGACACTGGCAGGGACTTCGTTTTTTCTGACTAGAAGCAGCGGTGATCCAGTGTAGGAGGCTAGCGCGCCGATGGAGAGCGCGTCAGGGAATGTGGCCCCCGTGGCGACAAAGACAACGTCGGACTTACGCGTTTGGTCGGTCACATGTTTGGAGATTCGGACGGCTGTTTCGTATCGGTCCGCGCCCGCGAGGCGGGTCTTGGCTCCCAGCGACTTGGGTGAGTACTGTCCCCGTGCAAACAGGTCCGGCGCTTCTTCGTCCTCCTCATCGTCCTCATCGTCCTCATCGGCAATGAGTGTGTCCGTGTCGGCTATCTCTCCGTCCGGCAGCTGATCCCCGCTCTGTAGCGACTCATCATCAGGCCAGGGGTCCTCCGCTGGTGTCTCCTGTGTTCCGGGGTCTTCCGACGGTGCGTCTCCCGTTTCTGGAGTTTCTTCCGAAGGCTCCTCAACGGATGCCTCAGTCGCTACTGCGCTGGGGGTCTCAGCGTCTTCGCCGGTGCCCACGCTTGCGTGGGCCGCACCCAACACCGCGGGGGAAATCAGGAGCGCACCCGAGGCCATGAATGCAAGGGTCGAGCGCTTTATCGCGGTCATCATCGACATCTGTCTATCTCCAATGGCGGGAAATGGCGGATTTGCCTCGATCCTAGCGTGAACACTTGAGATGCGATGTCCGCGGCGGCGACTCGGACTTCCGACTGCCATTTTTGCAGATACAATGTTGCTCCGAGGGGAGTAATCCGCAAAGCCTTGCGTCGTCAACACGGCTATTGCCCGGCGCCTGCACCCTTGGCGAACGTCTGGGTGGGTAAGACCTCAAACAGGAGACCGCGCCCACATACGGAGGAACCTTTGGAAGTCCACCTCGCATCTTGGCTGATTCTGGCCGCAATTGTTATTGTCCTCATCGGCGTTGACATCGTTGGCCACGTCCGCACGCCCCACGCGCCCTCAATAAAAGAAAGCGCTTGGTGGTCTGTCGGCTATGTTCTGCTCGCGCTAGCTTTCGGCGTGTTCATATGGCTGGTGTACGGCGCCGAATTCGCCGCGCAGTACATTGCCGGCTGGGCGACGGAGAAGGCATTGTCGATAGACAACCTTTTCGTCTTTCTCATAATCATGTCGACGTTCCGCGTGCCCAGGGAGTTCCAGCAAAAAGCTCTGCTTTCCGGGATCATCATCGCCCTCGTTCTGCGCCTTGTCTTCATTTTGTTGGGTGCCGTCGTGATCGCGCGCTACTCCTGGGTCTTCTACATTTTCGGCGTATGGCTGCTCTACACGGCTTATACGCAGGTGAGGGAGGGGACGGAAGGCCTCAGTGGCGAAGAAGAAGACATGGAGTACAAAGAGAATACTCTTACGCGGGTCGTGCGTAAGTTCGTTCCTGTCACCGACGGCTTCCGCGGCCAGCGCTTCCTTTACCGCCATGGAGGAAAGACCTACATAACTCCCATGGTGCTGGTCGTGGTTGCGCTTGGGTCGGCCGACATCATGTTCGCATTCGACTCCATACCCGCGATCTTTGGTCTGACCTCCGAACCGTACCTAGTATTCTCCGCAAACGCATTTGCACTTCTAGGGCTCCGCCAGCTTTACTTCCTGATCGACGGATTGTTGCAGCGACTGGTTTACTTGCACTGGGGCTTAGCAGTGATCCTCGCGTTCATCGGGGTTAAGCTCATTTTGCATGCGATGCACGAAAACGCGCTCTCTTTTGTGAATGGCGGCGAACCGTTCAACGTTCCCGACATCGGGATTGCACCGTCTCTGGCGGTCATCTTTGGGACGATAGTCGTTACCGTCATAGCGTCGCTCATCTCCAGCTCTAAGAGCGCGAAGAAGGATGGTGACCCATCAGCACAGGAATAGATTCCGAAGCAATAGTGCAAGGGGACAGTGAGGGGCCGCTGGGCCTTCCACAGCCAAGAACAGCGGAGCAGCTGTTCGCCGCGCGCGGGGGCCTCACCTTTGAAGAAGTGAAGGCTCGTCACGCAAGTGGTCAGAGCAATGAGGTGGACTCCGCAACTTCGCGGCCCGTGTCCGCGATCCTGCGCTCAAACATCTTCACCCTTTTTAACGCCATTCTGGCTGCCTGCGCCGTTGCGGTGTTGGCAGTGGGGGACTGGCGCGACTCCGTGTTTGCGATCGTCCTTGTGCTGAACATGGCCATTGGGATCTTGTCGGAGTTGCGTTCTAAGCATGAGCTTGACTCCCTCGCCGTGCTGCAGGCACCGACTTCGGTGTGCCTCCGCGATGGACAATGGAGTGAAGTCCAGAACGAAGACTTGGTTGTGGACGACGTAATCCGCGTGAAATTGGGGGACCAAGTGCCCGCGGATGGTCAGGTCATTGAGTCGACCGCACTGGAAGTCGACGAATCAGCACTCACGGGGGAATCCAAACCAGTCCACAAGAAAGTCGGCGATCCTCTCATGTCTGGTACCGCGGTTGTCTCCGGTAGCGCGGAGATGCTGGTGGAGGTGATCGGCAGCGCCGCATGGGCTCAAAAGATCACTGCGGAGGCCCGCAAATTCTCAAAGGTTCACTCTGAGATTCAAGAGGCGATCAACAAGATTCTTGGCTGGATCACCATGGCGCTGCCGTTCATGATCGCCGTCCTCGCATGGTCGCAGGTGCGGAGCGGGAGCGGCGACTGGCGTACGGCTGTCATTTTCACTGTCGCTGGCGTGGTGGGCATGATCCCGCAGGGACTGGTCCTGCTAACGTCTCTCAATTTCGGTATCGCAGCGGCGACCCTTGCGCGCCGTGGCGTCCTCGTCCAGGAACTGCCCGCAGTTGAGGTGTTGGCGCGTGTGGACGTCCTTTGCTTGGACAAGACGGGAACGATAACCACAGGCGACATTCGTGGACGCGAGCTGATCCTTAGTCCTGAAATTGCCCAAGATGATCGGGGCGAGGGCGAGGGCGACGGTAAGGACGCATCAGCGCGGCCGGGGGTTCCTTACCCCGCGACGGGGCTTGTGAGGTCCGTCCTGGCTACTATGGTGCAGGACGATTCCAACGCGACGGCCCACGCAGTTGCACAGCTTGTCACTGTTCCCCCTCCCGCGTCACTTGTTGGAGCGTCCTTCGTACCTTTCAACTCGGCACGCAAGTGGTCCGCTTTGACCGTAGATGAGGTGTATGCACACCGCGGGATGACCACTTGGGTTCTGGGTGCTCCCGAGATATTGCTGGATCCTCAAGCTCCGGGTTCTGAGTGGGCGGTCGCGGCCGTAGACAAGGCTGGAAACGCGGGGCGCCGAACCATTTGTCTCTCCTATACTGGTGCGCCCTTGATTGGTGATGAGCTGCCGTCCGGCCTTGTCCCCGCGGTGATCGCTGTTCTGGAGGAAGACATTCGGCCAGACGCCAAACAGACTCTTGAGTACTTCCGTAACCAGGGGGTTGCAGCGAAGATAATTTCGGGTGACTCACCGCGGACAGTCGGGGCGATCGCGGAAGAGGTTGGTCTGCGCGGGGCCGAAGGCGAAGGGCTGAAGGTAGTGGACGCGCGAACGCTTCCTGCCATTGGTAGTGACGCGTTCCGTCGGATGGCTGTGGAAACTGACGTTTTCGGCAGGGTGACGCCGGAGCAGAAGCGGGGATTAGTTCACGCGTTGCAGAAAGATGGGTACACGGTCGCGATGACGGGCGATGGGGTGAACGACGCCCTCGCTCTGAAGGACGCGGACCTTGGTATCGCGATGGGTAACGCGGCCCCAGCCACGAAGGCGGTTTCGCGTTTGGTTCTGGTGAACGGCCAGTTCTCAGTTTTGCCTGACGTTGTGGCTGACGGGCGCCGCATCATTGCGAACATGGAGCGGGTGTCCTCCCTCTTCCTATCGAAGACGACCTACGCGTTCATTTTCGTGATAACGGTTGCCATCCTTGGCTGGGTCTATCCGTTGCTGCCGCGCCAGCTAACGTACATCGGTAGTTTCACTATCGGCACGCCGGCGTTCTTCCTGTCCTTGGCGCCTAACTCCCAGAAGTATCGCAGAGGGTTCCTGAAACGAACGCTTTTCATAGCGGTGCCGTCGGGGATTATCCTTGCTGCTGCTTCCATGGTCGCATATTTCCTGGCTGGCGAAGGAACCGATGCGGGCCGAACAGAAGCCACGATTACGCTGATAATCGGCGCAATGGCGCTTTTGGCAATGTTGGCGCGCCCTTGGAACTGGTGGCGTCTCACCCTGGTTGCCACGATGATTGCTGGCGCTGTTCTTGGTTTGATCATTCCTTTCACCCGGGATTTCTTTGAGCTGGAGATGCTTTCTGCAAACGGATGGATGACGGTTGGTGGACTGGGGATTGCGGCGGCGCTCCTTGTTGTGGTGTCATTCCATTTGACGGCGAATTACCGGGAGGCTGCACGTGGAAACTCCAAGAACAGTAGAGACTGAGGCAATCTCTGTGCCTGCAACACCCCTGGCGATGTATCGGGCGCGGGGCGGCGGAGAGCCCGCGGGGCTGGGTGGCGCACCGCTGGTGCTGGGGCACGCCTTGGGGTCGTCCAAGGATATGTGGGCGGAAGTTTTAGAGCTCCTGCCATCGGACTTAACCGTCATCTTGTGGGAGCAGCCGGGTCACGGCCAGTCGGAGCTCCTAGACGTGGAGGCTCCGAATGCATACGACACCGCGGAGGCGATTCGTGTGGGTCTTGATGCTCTAGGTGTGGAGGATGTGCACGTCGCGGGTCTCTCCCTTGGTGGGATGACAACGCTTGCTTTCGCTCAGCGTTATGCCCAACGCGTGCTCTCTTTCGGGGTCTTGGACTCCGGGCCCGCGCTTCCTCCAGCGCAGATGTGGTTCGACCGTGCGCGGCAGGTGGAAAAAGATGGGGTTTCTCCGCTGGTGGACGGGACCATGGAACGGTGGTTCACCCCGGAGTTTGCCGCCGGGGTCGGGGCTGAAGCAGTGGAGCGGATTCGCACAATATTCTTGGCGACCAACCCGCGTGGTTACGCTCAGTGCTGCAGGATTCTGGCGAACACTGACCTGACTGACGACTTGGGTGCTGCGATCTCCAGCGCGTTGGTTCTGACGGGGACTCAGGACATGGGGACGCCGCCGGAGCAGGCGAAGGACTTAGCTGCAGCGCTACCTGGCGCGTCCGCAGCTGTGATTGTTGATGATGCCCGCCATCTGACCGCGGTGGAGCAGCCAGCGGCGGTTGCCGACGCCCTCGTCTCCATGATTGCGGCTACCCTACCCCGCTGAGCGCGGGCGCTATGAGATTGGGAACTCCGTATCGAATTCCGGAGCGTCGCGGCCCAGCGTCGGCGTCCATGCGCGGATGACTAGGTCCTCCATGAGGCCGCTGTCGTAGAAGGCATCGCCTTCAAGCAGGGACTCCGCCTCTTGGGCATTCTTTGCCCGCAACACCATCATCCCGCCGTCAAAGACTGCGTCATTGAGGAAACCTGCTGCGACTAGGTGTCCCTTCTCCTGAAGATCGCGCATGTGGGTGCGGTGAAAAGGACGGAAGTCTTCCACCATGAACTTCCGGTCCGACGGATAGCGATATTGAACGACATACAAGCCCATGTATTGAAGACTAGCAGTAGCAAAATGGTCGCGGCCAGACCCTGCGTGTTGCGCATCTCAGGTTCACTGTTGTCGAACAACTGTACGAGATGTGGGGCGAGGGCGGTACAATTGGCTGCGTGAATGACGAACTGGTAGTGCGCGGCGCCCGGCAGCACAATTTGAAGAACGTTGACCTTGAGCTGCCTCGGGACAAGATGATCGTGTTTACAGGGCTGTCCGGTTCAGGAAAGTCCTCGCTTGCGTTCGACACGATCTTTGCCGAAGGCCAACGCCGCTACGTGGAGTCGCTGTCGTCGTACGCTCGACAGTTTCTGGGTCAGATGGATAAACCGGATGTCGACTTCATTGAGGGCTTGTCTCCCGCGGTTTCCATCGATCAGAAGTCGACATCTAAGAATCCCCGGTCGACGGTGGGTACCATAACCGAAGTTCATGACTACCTTCGTCTGCTGTACGCGCGTGCAGGGACCGCTTTTTGTCCCGTGTGTGATGAAGAGATTCAGGCGCAGTCTGCTGAGCAGATTGTGGACCGGGTTCTTGAGAACCCGCAGGGGACAAGGTTCCAGATTCTCGCACCCGTGGTCCGGGGACGTAAGGGTGAATATTCGGAGCTGTTCGCAGATCTGCAGTCGAAAGGATTTGTTCGCGCGCTTGTGGACGGTGAAGTGGTGCGACTGGAGAACCCACCGAAGCTGGAAAAACAACTGAAGCACAACATCGACGTCGTTATCGATCGACTGGTCATAAAAGACGGGTTGCGGACGCGTTTAGCGGACTCAGTTGAAACCGCCCTCGAACTGGCTGGCGGACTCGTAACTGTCGACTTTGTTGATCTTGAGGAGAGCGACCCAAAGAGGACACGCAGATACTCTGAGAAGCGTGCGTGCCCGAACGACCATCCCTTGGGGCTGGAGGAGATTGAGCCGCGTACATTTTCATTCAACGCGCCTTACGGTTCGTGTCCGGATTGCTCGGGGCTCGGCGCGAAGCAGGAGGTGGACCCGGAGCTGATTGTGCCGGATCAAGACCTGTCGTTGGAAGACGGTGCGGTCGTCGTGTGGCGGTCCAGCGCCAAGTATTACCAGCGCCTCTTGGCGGGTCTGTCGCAGCAGATGGGCTTCGATATGGGGACGCCGTGGAAGGACCTCCCCAAAGAGGTTCGCGACGCGGTGCTGAACGGCCTCGATCACAAGGTTCACGTACGTTACCGGAACCGATGGGGAAGGGAGCGTGCCTACTCAACTGGGTTTGAGGGCGCCGTGAAGTTCATTGAGCGTCGCATTGATGAGTCTGACTCCAATTACGTAAGAGACAAGATGCAGGGTTACATGCGGGAGATTCCCTGCCCTACGTGCCACGGTGCCCGGCTGAAGCCAGAGGTATTGGCAGTTCGTGTGGGTGGGATGAATATTGCGGAGCTGTCGGCCTCATCGATCCAGGAGGCAGCGCAGTTCCTTGGCGGTTTAGAACTTGAGGGGCGTGATGCACAGATTGCCCGCCCAATTCTTCAGGAGATTAACGCGCGTTTGAAGTTTTTGGTGGACGTGGGGCTGGATTATCTGACACTTGCCCGCGGCGCCGGCACTTTGTCGGGGGGTGAAGCACAGAGGATTCGCCTAGCGACCCAGATCGGATCCGGTTTAGTTGGTGTGCTTTATGTTTTAGATGAGCCATCGATTGGTCTGCACCAGCGTGACAATCGCAGACTCATCGGGACGTTGGAGCATCTTCGGGACTTGGGTAACACGCTGATCGTTGTTGAACACGATGAAGAGACCATGGATGCGGCTGACTGGGTGGTTGACATCGGTCCGCGTGCTGGAGAGATGGGTGGTGAGATCGTTTACTCCGGGCCGGTACCGGGTCTGTTGGAGGAGCCTAGGTCGATCACCGGACGCTACCTTTCAGGGGATCTACAGATTGAGGTCCCCACCCAGCGACGGCCAGTTGACAAGAAGCGCATGCTGCGGGTGACTGGGGCCAGAGAGAATAATTTGAAGAATGTCCGCGCGGACTTCCCACTGGGAACCCTCACGGCCGTGACCGGTGTTTCGGGGTCGGGTAAGTCGACTCTGGTGAACCAGATTCTCTACAGGTCACTAGCGAATCGGCTCAACCGTGCGCGTTTGGTCCCAGGACGTCACACTTCTATCAAGGGAGTGGAGCACTTAGACAAGGTGGTCCACGTGGACCAGTCCCCGATTGGGCGCACGCCACGGTCCAACCCTGCAACCTACACGGGGGTTTGGGATCACATCCGCAAACTGTTCGCGGAAACCGAAGAAGCGAAGGTGCGCGGATACGGGCCCGGCAGGTTCTCCTTCAACGTGAAGGGCGGCAGGTGTGAGGCCTGCAAGGGTGACGGGACGATCCGCATAGAGATGAACTTCCTGCCGGATGTGTACGTTCCCTGCGAGGTTTGTGCGGGAAAGCGTTACAACCGCGAAACGCTTGAGGTCACGTACAGAGGCAAGACGGTCGCGGACCTGCTGGAAATGCCGATTGCGGACGCAGCTGTCTTCTTTGAGTCGATCCCGCGGATAGCGCGCCACCTGAACACGCTGGTGGAGGTGGGGCTTGGGTACGTGCGCTTGGGCCAGTCCGCCACGACGCTATCCGGCGGTGAAGCGCAACGCGTCAAGTTGGCCTCCGAACTTCATAAGCGTTCGAATGGGCGCTCCATCTACGTTCTGGATGAACCGACCACAGGGCTTCACTTTGAAGATATCCGCAAGCTCCTGCTGGTACTGCAGGGTCTTGTCGATAAGGGCAACACGGTGATCGTCATTGAACACAACCTGGACGTCATTAAGAGCGCGGACTGGGTCATAGACATGGGTCCCGGTGGTGGCAAGTTCGGTGGGGAAATCATCGCAGAGGGAACCCCCGAACAGGTCGCGCAGGTTGCGGGATCCTGGACGGGGGAGTACCTGGCGGACACACTGGGTGTGCCGCGCGCCGTGGCTTCCTAGGACTTTATGCTTCCGCCGGTCGGGGCCAGCTCATCCTCACTCAGGTCATAGATGCCGCTGATGTAGTCGGCGAAGTCTTTCAAGACCTTGCCCCTCTTCAGCTTCTGGGAGGGAGTCAGGTAGCCGTTTTCGATTGTGAACTCCATGTCCATCAAGCGGTATCGCCTTATCGACTCCGCACGCGACACATTGGAGTTGGCTTTGCGCATGGCGCGCTCAAGGGATTCCCGCACCTCCGGCAACGCGATTGCCTTGGATGGAGCCATCGGTTTGAGGCCCTTGTTGCGCAACCAGATGGGGAGCATCTCCGCGTCCAGAGACAGGAGCGCACTGATGAACGGTCTGCCGTCCCCGACGACGATGCATTGGCTGATGAGCGGGTGGGTGCTCAGGGCATCTTGGAGGATATCGGGAGATACGTTCTTCCCACCGGCCGTGACGATGAGTTCCTTTTTGCGGCCCGTGATCCGCAGACGCCCTTCGTCATCAACTTCCGCGAGGTCCCCAGAATGGAACCAACCGTCAACAATGGTTTCAGCCGTGACTTCGGGGAGGTTCAGGTATCCGCTGGTCAGGGAGATGCCACTCAGAAGCAGCTCCCCGTCGTCTGCGATAGCCATGGAGTTACCCGGCCATAGGTAACCAACCGAATCCGGTGGGAAGTCAGTTGGGCGCTGCACCGTGATTGGACCGGTGGTTTCAGTAAGCCCGTACCCCTGCAGCAAAGTTATGCCAATGCCCCGGTAGAAGTCCGCCAAGTCGGTGGAAAGGGGAGCCCCGCCGCAAATGATCGTGTGGAGATTCGGCCCCAAGATGTTGCGGATCTTCCGCAGTACGAGGGCGTCCGCGGCGCGATGCTTCACTTTCAGGCCGATGCTGGGACCCGAAGAAGTCTTCGCTGCTTCCTCCTTCTCTTCCTCATCCTGCTTGCCCCTCTTCTCTTTGGAGACGGGGAAGGCCGTCGACTGCGACATCTCACGTGCCTGCTTGGCGGACCAGCTAAACAGCGTTTTCTTGACGCCGCTACCTGCGGTCTGTGACGCGGTGTTATAGACCTTCTCAAGCACGCGTGGGACCGCCAGCATCATGGTCGGGCGGAACGTCTTGATGTCATGGACTAAGTGGCGGATGTCCGGGCTCATCCCCAAACGTCCTTCCCCAATCAGGAGAGCCACCATCACGAAACGCGCGAGGACGTGAGCAACAGGAAGGAACAGCAGCGTACGGCTCTTCGGGTTACCAATCAGGTCGGGCAGTATGTCGTATGCCTGCATGGCGGTACGGATGAAGTTGCCATGGGTGAGGACGACTCCCTTTGGAAGGCCGGTCGTCCCCGACGTGTAAACGATCGTGGCAATGTTGTCTAGGTTCACGTCAGAGGTTAGGTCAGTGACTGTCTCAGCGGACACGTCCGCACCAGCTCTAGCAAGATCGCGTTCCGCACCCCTCTCCAACGCGAGGATCTGGCGCACCGCATCCGTCTTCACAGAGTTGACCAAGTCGGCCTGCTGCGCGGTTTGTGTCACCACGATGCTGACCTCAGCATCTTGCAGAATGTGCTTGATTTGAACGGCGGAGTCCGACTCATATATCGGAACGGTTATCGCACCCAGAGACAGAATCGCTATGTCCAGCGCAGCCCACTCATACGATGTCGACCCCAAGATCGCCACACGGTCGCCAGGACGCACTCCAAGGCCATAGAAACCTCTTGCAAGTTCCAAGATATTTCCGACGAATTCCTCACCCGTGACCTCAAGCCAGTGCCCACGCACAAGGCGTTCAATGACCACCTGATGAGGGCCACGCGCCTCCCGGTCAAAAACCATCTGGGGGATGCTGAGATTCTCATCAACAGGAATGATAACCGGGTTAACCCAAACGCCATCTTGGTCCTGGTGCACCACTGTTTTTCCTCCACGTCCCGACTGCACGTCGAATCTATGTTTCGCAGGCGACCTCACCCATTTTACAAACTTTAAAAAAATGTTCCGCGCGAACATGCTGGCCAAGACGTGCGCCGCCATCAGATTCTTCTGTTGGCATCAATTGGATTGGCTCGGTTGCGAATGCTCCTCGGTGCGGGCAGTATCGAAGAACAATGGCAGATGATGAGAACGCAGGGAAAGAGGCGGACCCCAAAGTCTCCGACAGACGGACTTGGCCGGGCCCCCCATGGCGTCCCAAGACATCCGAAATCCCCCGTCGGCCCGGCGTATACAGGTTCCGTGATGGTGAAGGACGCGTCATTTACGTGGGAAAGGCTAAGAACCTTCGCTCACGGCTAACCAACTACTTCCAGCATCCCTCCGCGCTACACCCGCGGACCGCCAGGATGGTGGCGGACGCGCGCTCTGTGCAATGGACCGTCGTCGACTCTGAGATCGCGGCACTGACACTGGAGTACCAGTGGATCAAGCAATTCGACCCGCGTTACAACGTCATGTACAAGGACGACAAGTCTTATCCCTACCTATCGGTCTCCATGTCGGAGCCTATTCCGCGCGTTGCCATCTCTAGGGATGCCCGCCGCAGAGGCAACCGATACTTCGGGCCCTACACGAAGGTATGGGCGATCAGAGAAACCATAGATCTTCTGCTACCCACGTTTCCCGTACGCTCCTGCACTCCAGGAGTCTTACGGCGCGCCCAAGCCCAAGGGCGCCCCTGCCTCCTCGGCTACATCGGACGATGCTCCGCTCCTTGCGTTGGCAGGATCTCCGAAGAGGAACACCGCGAACTGGCGAAAGACCTATGCGCATTCATGGATGGGGACACCAAGCCGTTCATCGCCGCGTTGAGTGAGCAGATGGAGCAGGCCGCCGAACAGCTGGATTTCGAGGGAGCAGCCAAACTGCGCGACCAACTCGCTGCCCTTGAGAAGGTACAGGAGAAGAACACCCTCGCCTTGCCCGCGGAGGTCAATGCCGACCTGTTCGCCCTCGTCACTGATGAGCTGCACGCGTCTGTACAGGCCTTCTTCGTGAGGGGTGGACGCATACGTGGAACCCAAGGATGGGTCTTGGAAAGAGTCGACGACCGCGAAGAACCGGAACTCATGGCAGACCTCTTGGAACAGGTTTACGCGACACGCATCGACCGCAAGGAAGCGAAGGTAAGCGCGCGGGCCAACACAGCCCCAATGTCGGTAGACGACGTTGCACACATGCCCGTGGACGCGATACCTCCGGAGATACTGGTGTCCGTTGAACCGTCGCGCTTGCGGAGGTTAGAAGACGTCCTCGCACAAATCCGCGGCGCCAAGGTGACCATTCGCGTGCCGCAACGCGGGCAGAAGAGACTGCTGATGGAGACCGTCACGGCGAACTCGGAAGAAGCAATGAAGCTCCACAAAACGCGCCGTGGCGCCGACTTGACGCAGCGCGCGCTCGCACTCAAGGAACTCCAGGACGCCCTCGCCCTAGAAAGAGCGCCGCTACGCATAGAGTGCTACGACGTGTCGCACACGGGCGGGACGAACCGGGTCGCGTCAATGGTGGTTTTCGAGGACGGGGCGCCGCGCAAAGACGCCTACCGCACCTTCAACATCCGCGGGGATGACGCACAAACGCAAGACGACACGGCAGCAATGACGGAGGTGCTCACCCGCAGGTTCTCAAGGGTACGAAGAGAACGTGAAGAGGAGTGGACAACAATCGGGGCCTCCCCGGAAGGCGACGCAAACGTATCGGGAGCTGTCGACCCGGACACTGGGAAACCGCGCCGCTTCGCGTACAAACCAGATCTCATCGTGGTCGATGGCGGCCCGGCACAGGTGAGCGCGGCGCGGAATGCGCTGCTTGACGTGGGTGTGAGCCTTCCCGTCGTCGGGCTGGCGAAACGCCTAGAAGAGGTGTGGATGCCGAATGAGGCATTCCCGGTTGTGTTGCCTCGGACCTCGCCCGCACTGTATTTGTTGCAACACCTACGTGATGAGTCCCACCGCCACGCCATCACGCGCCACCGAAAGAAAAGAGGGAAGGCTCAGACGGTTTCTGCGTTGGACGCAATTCCCGGCCTAGGACCGGTGCGGCAGAAGGCTTTGCTCAAAGAATTTGGCTCCCTGAAGCGACTCCGAGCTGCGGATATAGAGCAGATTTCTGCCGTGCCGGGCTTCGGGCCTGCGCTTGCGGCACAAGTGCACTCCCACCTGCACTCCGAAGATGGCAAACTGGGATCATGAGCTCCAACACACCACATATTCCTGGCAACTGGTTGTCCGTCCCAGCTAAGGTGCCGCCCTTGGATCCGAACCATCCGCTGACGGCTCCCGGCGGCATCCCGTCGTTGGAGAGGATCATTCCGGAGAGTTTGGTCGCGCCCACCAGAACTAACGAAGTGATTATCGTCACCGGGCGGTCAGGGGCCGGCCGCACGCGTGCGGCGAACGCGTTGGAGGACCTTGACTGGTATGTGGTTGACAACCTTCCACCCGCACTTCTGCTTCCGATGGCCGGGATGCTCACCCCCGACGGTGGCGGTGTGCATAGGTTGGCCGCTGTCGTAGACGTTAGATCAAGGGATTTCTTCAATTCCCTTGAGGGCGTCCTCGACGAACTACGCCACCACGGTATTCCCTACAGACTCATCTACCTAGACGCCGATGACCAGACACTGGTGCGCAGGTATGAATCAGTGCGCAGACCGCATCCACTCCAGGGTGAGGGGACGATTCTAGATGGGCTGAAGGCGGAGTCTGAGCTACTGGCTCCACTTCGCGAACGTGCCGATGAGGTGATCGACACGTCTAATCTCTCGGTTCATGACTTAGCGCGCCACATGCGCACGGTCGTGGCGGGTGATGAAGACAGGGGGGTGCGGGTCAGCCTCATGTCATTCGGATTTAAGCACGGGTTGCCAATGGATGCGGACCATGTGCTTGACGTGCGTTTCTTGGAGAATCCCTATTGGGTGGATGAGCTCCGCAGCCTAACGGGGCGCGACCAGCCCGTTGCTGACTACGTGCTTGGACAGCCGGGAGCACGGGATTTCGCGTTGAAATACGCGGATCTGATTGCGTCTACACTCATCGGGTACCAGCGGGAACTAAAGCCGTTTGTTACCGTTGCGGTTGGCTGCACCGGGGGGCGCCACAGGTCAGTTGCGATAAGTGAGTTGATCGCGGACGACTTGCGCTCCCGGGGCGTCCCGATTCAGATCACGCACCGGGACTCGGGGAGAAAGTAGATGACTGAGAGCTCTTTGAATGGTTTCCCTCAGCAGTTTAGGGATGGCCCTTCTGCTCCCATGAGTGAGCGGGTGAACATGCAGATGGGCCCCAAGGTCGTTGCCTTTGGGGGTGGCCATGGACTGTCGGCTACGCTCAGGGCGCTGCGCCACATCACCCATCAGATCACGGCGGTCGTCACTGTTGCCGATGACGGGGGTTCTTCTGGACGCATAAGGCAAGAGACTCCTGTACTCCCCCCGGGGGACCTGCGCATGGCTCTTGTGAGTCTGTGCGATAACTCTGAGTGGTCGCTAACGTGGCGCGATCTCATGCAGCTGCGTTTCAAGACGGCAGGACACCTGGACGATCACGCGCTTGGCAACCTGATGATTCTGGGCCTCTGGCAGATGTTTGACGACCCTGTAGTTGGCCTTGACTGGTTGGCTCGGTTGTTGGATTCTCATGGGCGCGTTCTGCCCATGAGCCTGGAGCCCTTGCGGATCGAAGCGACCGTTGAGGACAGCGCGGGGCACACGAAGCGTATCTCTGGGCAGACTTCGGTCGCGAAGGCTGGCGCCAGCTTGATAGACATGAGCGTTGAACCCGCCGGGGCCCCGGTGCCGGTTCAGACTCTGGAGGCCATATCTAGCGCCGACTGGATCGTGTTGGGACCGGGGTCGTGGTTTACGTCCGTGATCCCGCATCTCCTGTTAGAAAACCTCCATAGGGCACTGGTGATGACGGAAGCGCACCGCGCCCTCGTACTCAACTTGACGCCTCAAACGGGTGAGACAGCCCACTTGTCCGCAGCGGACTTGGTGCGGGAGATACACAAGGTCTCTGCGGACCTGAAGATAGACATCGTCATTGCGGACCCCACCACAGTGGAGGACGTGGACGACCTTATGGAAGCAAGCGCAATGCTGGGGGCACGCGTATTGCTTAGGCAGGTTCGTTCTGGGAGCGACGGGGCGGTCCATGATCCGCTCCGGTTGGCATCAGCATTGCGCGATGCGTTCGACGGGTTCCTTGGGGAAGTTGGGACATCAGAGGAGTGGCTCGACTGAGTTGCGGTGTTGCTAGAGTTCGGTGGGCTTCGAAAACGTTTTGGTAGCGCCTCGTGCGCAATGATTGGAGATTGGGTTGTCCCTTACTTCGGAGTTGAAGACGGAACTGGCGCGTCACAAGCCGGTTAGTGTCTCTTCAGCGCGGGCGGAATGTTCTGTCCTTCTGCGTTTTGCGGGCGGTCTGCACGTTGTTGGTGGCAGGGTGCTGATCGAAGCGGAAGTTGATTCAGAGCCCGTTGCCGCTAGGTTGAGGGCGTTCCTGCAGAACCTCTATAGAGCGGAATCTCACGTAATAATGGTTACAGGTGGTGCCCTTCGCAAGGGGAACCGCTACGTGATCCGCGTCGTCAAGGACGCGGATGAACTAGCACGTGTGACCGGCCTGATTGATAGGGCAGGACGTCCCGTGCGCGGGTTGCCGGCGGAGATCATCGGGGCGGGCTTGGATGAGGCGGCGGCTGCTTGGCGCGGTGCGATCATGGCCCGCGGTTCTCTCGTTGAGCCGGGTCGGTCCGGGGCCCTTGAGGTGACTTGCCCGGGTCCGGAGTCCGCCCTCGCACTGGCGGGTTGTGCGCGCCGACTGGGGTCGGCAAGTCGGACGCGCCAAGTCCGCGGAGTCGACCGCGTGACGGTGCGGGACTCAGATGCCGTTGCGAACCTGCTGGGAATCTTGGATGTCCCGGAGACTTTTAAGGAGTGGCAGAGGCAGCGGGAGAAGAGGGAGGCGCGCGGGAGCGCGAACCGCTTGGCCAACTTCGATGACGCGAATCTACGTCGCAGTGCGAGGGCGGCGGTTACTGCCAGCCTGCGGGTACAGCGGGCCTTTGAAATCTTGGGCGACGAAGTCCCGGATCATCTGCGTCAGGCGGGCGAACTGAGGGTGACGCACAGGCAGGCATCACTAGAGGAGTTAGGACAGCTTGCGGATCCGCCATTGACAAAAGACGCGGTGGCGGGCCGGATACGACGGCTGCTGGCGCTGGCAGATAAAGTCGCGGAGGAGAAAGGCGTCCCCGTGACCTCAGCTGTGATCACTTCCGAAATGTTAGACGAACAATAAGCTGGCGCAATGAGCCTTGAGCGGCCAGAGAGTGCTAAATTAGTAGGTGCTTGACCACCGCTGCAAGCGGTCCCATGCGGTTGCCGCGTGGGCACAAGGTAGAAAACCGAAGTGTCTATGACACATCAGGAGGATATAGTGACCATCCGCGTAGGTATCAATGGCTTCGGCCGTATTGGACGCAACTTTTTCCGCGCAATTAAGGCCCAAGGTGCTGACGTAGAGGTCGTAGCAGTAAACGACCTTACCGATCCGAAGACCCTGGCTCACCTGCTGAAGCACGACTCAGTGCTGGGCAACTTCGACGCCGACATCACCAGCACCGATGATTCCATCGTCGTTGATGGGGAAACCATTAAGGTTTACGCAGAGCGCGACCCGAAGGACATTCCTTGGGGCGACAATGATGTCGACATCGTAATCGAATCCACCGGTTTCTTCACGGATGCGGCGAAGGCCCAGGCCCACATTGACGGTGGCGCCAAGAAGGTCATCATCTCCGCACCCGGAAAGAACGTCGACGGCACCTTCGTCGTCGGTGTGAATGAGCAGGACTACAACCCGGAGACCGACAACATCATCTCCAACGCTTCCTGCACCACCAACTGCCTGGCTCCAATGGCTAAGGTCCTGAACGATGCCTTCGGCATCGAGCGTGGCCTCATGACCACGATCCACGCTTACACGGGCGACCAGCGTCTGCTGGATGCGCCTCACTCTGATCTGCGTCGTGCACGTGCGGCTGCCCTGAACATCGTTCCGACCTCCACGGGTGCTGCGAAGGCTGTTGCCTTGGTTCTCCCGGAACTGGCGGGCAAGATGGACGGCTACGCACTGCGCGTCCCGGTGCCCACAGGCTCCGTGACTGACCTGTCCTTCGTTTCCTCCAAGCCGGTAACGGTTGAGGAAGTCAACGCAGCGATCAAGGCTGCTGCTGAGACTGATGAGCTTAAGGGCATCTTGGTTTACTCCGAAGAGCCACTGGTGTCCAAGGACATCGAAGGCAACCCTGCCTCCTCCATCTTTGACTCTGGTCTGACCAAGGTCATCGATAATGAGGTAAAGGTTGTCTCTTGGTACGACAACGAATGGGGCTACTCCAACCGTCTGGTTGACCTCACCGTCCTCGTCGGAGAGAAGCTCTAAGCCCGCGCGTTTAGAAGTGTAGATAGTGCCCGCGCAAGCGCTCAGCCTGCGCGGGCACATCATGTTTAGCAACGTTTTGGTATAAACCCGGAATAGGAGACACATAAGTGCTCAGGACCATTGATTCTCTTGGGGATTTGGATGGTAAGACCGTACTGGTTCGGTCCGACTTCAACGTCCCACTAAAAGACGGCGTGATCACCGATGACGGTCGTATCCGCGCTGCACTCCCAACGATTAAGCGACTACTGGACAGTGGCGCGAAAGTTGTAGTTGCCGCACACTTGGGCCGTCCCGGCGGCAAGGTCAACCCGGACTTCTCCTTGGCGCCTGTTGCCGCTCGGTTGTCAGAGCTGCTGGGGACGGATGTCGTCCTCGCCGACGACGTGACGGGTGATTCGGCGAAGGCCGCGGTCGCTGCGGCAGCGCCCGGTGACGTAGTACTGCTTGAGAACGTCCGCTTTGATCCGCGTGAGACGTCGAAGGTAGACGCGGAGCGCGAAGAGTTGGCGGCGGAATATGCTGCGCTGGCCGACGCGTTCGTGTCTGACGGCTTCGGCGTTGTTCACCGCAAGCAGGCCTCCGTGTATGACGTAGCAGAGTTGCTTCCGTCAGCCGCAGGGGAACTGGTATTCAAGGAGATTGATTCGCTTTCCAAGGCGACGGACAACCCGGAGCGGCCATACGTGGTGATTCTGGGTGGCTCGAAGGTTTCGGATAAGCTCGGCGTTATCGCCAACCTGCTTACGAAGGCCGATGCACTGCTTATTGGTGGTGGCATGGCCTACACGTTCCTGAAGGCTCAGGGCAATGAGGTCGGCAAGTCGCTTCTGGAAGAAGACCAGATCGACACTGTCAAGGGATACTTGGAGACGGCAAAGAAGAACGGTGTTGAAATTGTTCTGCCGGTTGACACGGTTGTTGCCCCGGAATTTGCTCCTGACGCACCGGCAACAGTCGTCCCGGTCACAGAGATCCCAGCGGACCAGATGGGCTTGGACATTGGTCCTGCCACCTCTGAACTGTTCGCTGAATACATTCTCAAGGCTAAGACAATCGCTTGGAATGGCCCAATGGGCGTGTTTGAGTTTGAGGCGTTTGCCGATGGAACGAAGGCCGTAGCGGGCGCCCTCGAAAAGACGGAAGGCTTCACGGTTGTGGGCGGCGGAGACTCTGCTGCCGCTGTTCGTCTGCTTGGTTTCGATGAGAACAAGTTCTCACACATTTCCACGGGTGGCGGCGCCTCCCTGGAGCTTCTGGAGGGGAAGACCCTCCCCGGTATCGCAATCCTGGAGGATTAATAGAAATGGCACGTATTCCCCTAATCGCAGGTAACTGGAAGATGAACATGGACCATGTTCAGGCAGTTGCGCTGATTGAGAAGCTGGCGACGGAGCTCGATGACCGTCACTTCGACTACGCATTGACCGACGTTGTCGTCATTCCGCCGTACACGGACCTACGCTCCGCGCAGACTGTGATCGACGCAGACAACTTGGACCTGAAGCTCGGAGCCCAGGACGTCGCGGTTTACGAGAGCGGCGCTTACACGGGTGAAATCTCCGCGTCGATGTTGTCCAAGCTCGGTGTCTCTTACGTGGTCGTTGGCCACTCTGAGCGCCGCGAATACCATGGCGAAACCGATGACCTGGTTGGCCAGAAGAGCAAGGCTGTCTTGGGGCAGGGAATGACCCCTATCATCTGCTGTGGTGAGGTCCTTGAGATCCGCAAGGCGGGCACGCATGTCGATCACGTCGTGAACCAGATCGAGGGCGCGCTGGCCGGATACACCGAGGAAGACGCTAAGAAGGTCGTGATCGCGTATGAGCCCGTGTGGGCCATCGGGACTGGCGAAGTTGCAACCCCTGCTGACGCAGAAGAGGTTTGCAAGGCCATCCGCGACCTCCTGAAGGCACTGTTCGATGAGGAGACGGCAGACGCAGTCCGCATCCTCTACGGTGGATCGGTGAAGTCGTCCTCAATCAAGGAGCTCATGAGCCAGCCAAACGTCGACGGCGCCCTTGTTGGTGGTGCTTCGCTTGACGCGGATGAGTTCGCAAAGATCGCGGACTTCTTGAACTAGAGGAGCGCGCGCTTCCAGCCACTCACGGTGGCCGGAAAGTGGTAGCTATCACTGAGCGGAATCCCTTTAGAGGGGTTCCGCTTGGTGTTTTAAGTGGGAGAGCCGGTAGAGTGGACCGGTAGTAATTGACCGCTTAGCTGAATGGTGGAACTGTGGACGCGATTCGCATCGTTTTAATCGTCCTGATTGTCATTGCCAGCCTGTTGCTGATCATGACAGTGCTGATGCACAAGGGACGCGGTGGGGGTCTGTCCGACATGTTCGGCGGTGGCATTTCCTCCACAGCGGGCTCCTCCGGTGTTGCGGAGAAGAACTTGAACCGCATAACCATTGGTGTCCTAAGTGTCTGGACCATCGCGATCATCGCCTACGGTCTAATGATCAGGTTCTACTACTAAGCCTTAGAAGAAGTTTGCGCGGCCCGCGCTGGCCGCGCGCGATACCAAGGGCTTTGTCTTTCAGTGAAGACTGGGGATACGCTTTGAAGAAGGCTGCTCCGCATTTTCTGCACGCTCCGGTGTTTTCCCTTGCTGATAATCGGCTTGATATCGCGGTTCGACTGGCCACTGCAGACACGTCCTGAGCGGTGGCGTCGTGAATGCCGTATTCGTTCCTGTTGACGCTCGGCTAGCGTCGCGCAGGGGATTGCCTCTGGGGGCGCGACGGAGGGTGCGCGGCATTTACCGGCGCGCCCTCGTGCACCTACGCATCGTGCGTCCAATGCACAGTGGGTCCAATGCAGAGTGCGCTAAAACCATCCGCGATTGCGGCACACAAGTGCGGCGCCCGCAGAGCCGAGGCCCGCGGACGCCGCATCATGACGCGTGAGTCGGACTACAACGCCATGGACTCCTTCGCCGCGGCGACAACTGCGTCGGCGGTGACGCCAAAGTGCTCAAACAGAGTCTCCGCTGCGCCGGGGGCACCGAACGTTTCGATGGAAACGCTCCGTCCCTTGCTGCCGACATATGTGGCCCAAGGCATCGCGAGGCCGGCTTCCACCGACACACGTGCCTCAACCGAAGAGGGGAGCACCGATTCCCGGTAATCCTCATCTTGAGCCGCGAACCATTCCATGCAGGGCACGGACACGACGCGCGCCGCAATCCCCTCAGACGCGAGAGTCTTTGCGGCCTCCACCGCCACTGAAACCTCAGAACCAGAACCCAAGAGGATCACGTCGGGAGTTCCATCCGTATCTACAAGGGTGTAAGCGCCCTTCAAGACTCCGGATGCATCACCGTAACCGTCCTCGTCACCGCGTGGGAACACAGGCAGGTTCTGGCGGGAAAGGATCAGTCCGGCAGGACCAGCGTTCTCCAAGATCCCCTTCCAAGCCCATGAAGTCTCATTCGCATCGGCCGGGCGGACGATCGCCAGATTCGGGATAGCACGGTATGAGGTCAGGTGCTCAACTGGCTGGTGCGTGGGCCCGTCCTCACCAACCCCAATGGAGTCGTGCGTCCACACATACGTCACAGGCAGATTCATGAGAGCAGCCAAACGCACTGCTCCACGCATGTAGTCGGCGAACACGAAGAACGTGCCGCCATACACGCGGGTCAGACGATCCGTAGCGATACCGTTCATGACTCCGCCCATGGCGTGCTCGCGAACTCCAAAGTGGATGTTGCGGCCGAAAATGTTGCCCTGGAAGGCTTTGGAAGATCTCCGCTCAGGAATGAACGACGGCGCACCGGCCACGATGGTGTTATTCGAGCCCGCAAGGTCCGCTGAGCCACCCCAAAACTCTGGCATCACCGAAGCGATTGCATTGATGGCCTTGCCTGACGCCGCACGTGTGGCGATGGATGTGCCGGCTTCGAAAACGGGGAGGACGTCGTCGAGGCCCGCGGGGAGTTCACCTGAACGAATGCGGTTCAGGAGCTCCACTTTCTCAGGGTTGGCCTTCGCCCAAGCAGCGAAAGACTTGTCCCAGGCTCCTGCGGCTGCACGTGCACGCATGTCTGCGTTGGCGCGTGTGTGCGCCAGAATCTCTTCGTCAACCTCAAACATCTTGGTTGGGTCCATGCCAATGGCTTCCTTCAGGCCAGCCAACGCCTCTGGGCCCAGCTTGGAGCCGTGGATTCCACCGGTGTCCTGCTTCCCCGGGGTTGGCCAACCGATGATCGTGGAAAGGGCAATGATGGAGGGCTTCTCCACTTCTTCCTCCGCAGCCACGATCGCAGCATTCAGGGCGTGGACGTCTTCCTTGTAGGAGCCGTCTGCCTGCAACCAGTCCACCTTCTGGGTGTGCCAGCCATACGACTCAAACCGTGCAAGAACATCCTCATTGAACGCGATGGATGTGTTGTCTTCGATGGAGATTCGGTTGTCGTCGTAGATCAGGATGAGGTTGCCCAACTCCTGGGTTCCCGCCAGGGATGCAGCCTCAGAGGCGATGCCTTCCTGCAGGCAGCCATCTCCAGCGATGACGTAAACCTTGTGGTCAAAAGGAGACTCACCCAGGGGAGTGTTGGGGTCCAGCATTCCATGCTCACGACGCGCCGCCATGGCCATGCCAACTGCAGCCGCGACACCCGATCCCAGCGGCCCGGTTGTCACTTCAATACCGGCGGTGTGTCCAAGTTCCGGGTGACCCGGGGTCTTCGTCCCGAAGAAGCGGAATCCCTGCAGGTCCGACAGCTCCATGTCGACCCCCGCCAGGTAAAGCTGGATGTATTGCAACGCTGATGCGTGGCCCGCAGACAGGACAAACCTGTCGCGCCCAATCCACAACGGGTCCTTCGGGTCGAAACGGAGATGGCGCTGGTAGATCACGTATGCAGCAGCCGCCAAAGAAATGGGTGTTCCGGGGTGGCCTGATCCCGCGTTCTCTACAGCGTCCGCAGCCAGTGCCTTTGCCATAGCAACCGCGCGGTCGTCTCTTTCATCCCAGTTCAATGCTCTCTCCACTTCCGTCGTAGACACAAATGCCCGCGCAGGCCTCTTCGCCCTGTCGCCACAGCCAGTCTACCGCCCTGCTATCAGGGGGTTCTGATGCATAGAATCACTATATGAGTGCTACCACGTCCAGCGATAACGCGAGGATGCTGCAGTGGTTCCTTGACGACCTGTCCTTGGTGCGGGGTGCGTCTGCGCACACGGTGAGCAACTACCGTCGCGACATTTCGCGGTACCTGGATTTCCTTGAAGACACTCCGGTCTCGCAAGCGGCCCCCCAGAAACTGGAACAGTACGCGATGTCTTTAGCACAGGGGACAGGGGAACGCCGCCCGCTGGCTCCCCGCTCGGTTGCGCGCGCACTGTCGGCAGTTAGGTCTTTCTACACGTGGGCGGTCCGGGAGGGCATGGCGCAAACGAACCCGGCCGCAGGTGTTGCGCCGCCCAAACCTGGCATGGCGCTTCCGAAGGCGCTCACCACCGATCAGGTGGCGCGCCTCCTAGACTCCCCGTTCCCGCAGACTCCCGCGGGGCTGCGAGACCGGGCTTTACTAGAGTTCCTTTACGCGACCGGAGCCCGCGTGTCAGAGGCAGTCAGCGTCACGCGGGACGATATTGATTTTGGCGAGGGCGTTTCTGTCGTCGCCCTATTTGGAAAGGGACGTAAGGAGCGCCTGGTGCCTCTTGGGAAGTACGCGACAGACGCCCTCGACGCGTATTTGGTTCGAGGGCGCCCCGCGTTGGCGCAGAAGGGCACGGGCTCAACGCTGCTTTTTCTGAATTCCCGAGGGCGTCCTTTGTCGAGACAATCAGCGTGGACCATCCTTAAAGATGCGGCGGCCAGGGCGGGCCTAGATGGAGAGGTCTCCCCGCACGTGTTGCGCCATTCCTTTGCAACACATCTGCTGGAAGGCGGTGCTTCCGTTCGTGAAGTGCAAGAACTCTTGGGACACGCCAGCGTAGCCACCACGCAGATCTACACGAAGCTCTCACCTGGGCTGCTTACTGAGGTTTACAGATCAACCCATCCGCGCGCTTGAGTGGCCTTCGGTGCGGGCTGTCCACCGGAGGATCGTTTCCATTGTAAAGTTGGGGATGTGAGTGCGGATTACCAAATGGCCCTGGTGGGCGTAGAAGACGGGGAGGATTTTCCCGTGCCCCAGCCGCTTGGTGAACACGGGCCTGCGCGCATAATCGCCATGTGCAACCAGAAGGGCGGGGTTGGGAAAACCACGACCGCCATCAATCTAGGGGCCGCATTAGCGGAGTACGGACGCAGGGTGCTCTTGGTTGATTTCGACCCCCAGGGCGCTGCAACGGTGGGGTTGGGGATCAACGCCCTCGACATGGACACCACCGTCTACAACCTGCTCCTGAACCCGCGATTGAATGCGGCAGAGGCAGTGTGCAAGACAAACGTGGCGAACCTTGACGTGCTTCCGGCCAACATTGACCTGTCAGCTGCGGAGCTGCAACTTGTGAATGAGGTTGCCAGGGAATCGGCATTGGCCCGCGTGCTTCGCCAAGTTGAGGGCGAATACGACGTCATCCTCATCGACTGCCAGCCGTCGCTTGGTCTCCTAGCGGTCAACGCGTTGACTGCGGCGCATGGTGTCATTATCCCGGTTGCAACTGAGTTCTTTGCGCTGCGCGGTGTGGCGCTCTTAGTTGAAACGATTGAAACGGTGCGCGACCGCATAAACCCGCGTCTGAAGATCGACGGGATTGTTCCCACCATGGTGGACACCCGGACCCTGCATTCCAGGGAGGTTCTGGAACGGCTGAATGAAGCTTTCGGTGACCTGGTTTTTGAGACAGAGATTCGCCGAACCGTTAAGTTCCCCGACGCATCCGTGTCAACTGAGCCTATATTGTCATTTGCGCCGACACATTCCGGGTCGGAAGCCTATCGCCGTCTTGCCCGCGAAGTCATCGCGCGCGGCGACGCGCCCTAGCCTCTAGGTGCTCGTGTGAAACGCCGCCCGGGACCCGCACCGGTGAAGGGCGGGGAACTGGAAGTTGAGGCCACTTACGGCCCCCTTTCTCTTCGTGAGTTCGACGTAACGCTTGACAACTTCACAGGACCCTTCGACCTTTTGCTTCGCCTGATCGCGAATCGGCAGATGGATCTCACGGAGGTGGCTTTGGCGGCCGTCACTGAAGAGTTCTTGGGTTACATCCGCCGCTACCCGGACCTCACGTCTGCGACGGACTTCCTAGTTGTGGCAGCCACGCTCTTGCACATGAAGGCAGCATCTTTGCTGCCGCGCGAAAGTGGCGAGGACGATGTGGCTGATGAGGACCTAGAGGCGCGGGACCTCCTGTTTGCGCGCCTGCTCCAGTACAAGGCGCTTCAGGATGCCGGCGCGGCTCTGCGGCAGAGGTGGGAGCAGAATAGCGGGACGATTCCCCGTGTCGTGCCGCTTCAGGAGCCTTACGCTTCGATGCTGCCGGAGCTTCGGTGGAGCATCACCCGGGAGAAGCTGGCGGAGTTGGCGGCGGGAGCTCTGGCTCAACGCCCTCGCCCCGATGAGGCAGAACATGTTGGGCGCCCCGCGGCCTCCTTTGAGGTGGAGCTGAACTATGTTGCCGGCGAACTGCAGCGGAGACGAACCGCGTCATTCGCGCAGCTGATAGCGGATGCCGCTTCAGGAGCAGTAGTCGTGACCCGTTTTTTGGCGGTCCTCCAGCTCTACCGGCAAGGAAATCTGGAGTACGACCAGCCCGCACCAATGGCGGACTTAGTCGTAAAGTGGGCGGAGGTGGGCGCCTTTGGATCTAGCGGTCATTCGCAGGACCATGGTGCCCAGGCAGGTAGGACGGCTGGGGGAGAGGAAGGCGATGGCTGACATTGACTTAGACGCCCTCGAACTGGAAACGGTAGATCTGTCGGCGGCGTTGGAGGCCATCCTTATGGTCGCCTCGGAACCCGTTGATCCGGGCGATCTGGCGACCGCTATCCAGATGCCGACAGACAGCGTCGTAAGGGCCCTGGGCGAACTGGCCGCTGACTACGACGGAGCACGCGGCGGTCGGCAACGCGGATTTGAATTGCGCGAAGTAGACGGAAAGTGGCGCATTTACGCGAGGGCGAAGTGGGCGCCGTGGGTAGGACAGTTCGTCGCGGGCGACCAGAGCGCAAGTCTGACGAGGGCGGCGATGGAGACTCTGGCGATCATCGCATACAGGCAGCCGATCACCCGCGCGCAAATAGCACGCATCAGAGGTGTGAATGTGGATAGTGTGCTGAGGACGTTGCAGACGCGCGACCTAGTCGAGGAGGACGGCACCAGCGACAGTGGCGCGCACTTGTACCGCACCACCACGGCCTTCTTGGAATACATGGGGATGTCGACGCTGGATGACTTGGCGCCGCTGGCTCCCTTCATGCCGGGTCCAGAAAATGTGGAATACCTGGTAGCCGAACTACCATAGGCATTGAGACGCCGCGGCTTCCAGAGATACTGGACAGCGCGGATGGGCGCGCATGCGACCGGGATGATTCTTCAAGACAAGGGGAACGAAATGGCAAGAGATCCACACATGGATGGGGGAGTGCGCCTACAGAAGGTGATTTCCCAAGCGGGAGTCGCGTCAAGGCGTGCGGCGGAAGACATGATCGTTGAAGGCCGCGTCAGCGTGGACGGGAAAGTCGTTCGCAAGCTTGGCACCCGCGTTGACCCGTCCACCCAGGTTGTTCGCGTGGATGGGCAACGAATTCAGATAGATGAGGCGAAGCATATCGTTCTCGCCCTCAATAAGCCGGAGGGCATGGTGTCCACCATGTACGACCCGGAGGGGCGCCCGTGCTTGGCGGATGTGCTGGTGGAGTACCCGGAGAGGCTCTACCACGTGGGCCGGCTGGACATCGATACCTCGGGTCTGCTGTTGCTGACGAATGACGGTGAGTTGGCGAACCGTCTTACGCACCCGTCCTACGGAATAGAGAAGACGTATGTGGCGCGTGTTCACGGGGATGTGAAGGCGGGCGTGCGTAAGCAGCTGTTGCGCGGTGTGGAGCTGGAAGATGGGTTCGTCAAGGCCGATAAGTTCAAGGTTCGCGACGTATACGGAGATATCTCTGCCGTTGAAATAACTATTCACGAAGGCCGCAACAGGGTTGTGCGCCGCATGATGGAAGAAGTTGGGTTCCCGGTGCGGGAGCTGGTGCGCATCGGGTTCGGACCCATTCGCCTTGAGCGGCTGCAGCCGGGCACCACGCGCAGGGTTAAGGGCAATGACCTGCGGGCACTCTACGACGCCGTAGGGCTGTAATGGCAACTGTTGGTAAGTCTGCCGCCGCTACAGAAGGACCCGTACTGGTCGTAGGGACCGGCCTGATTGGGACATCATTGGCGCTGGCTCTAAGGGCAAAGGGCGTGCCTGTCTACCTGTGGGACCCGTCGCCCACATCGCTGGCGCTGGCCGGAGATATGGGCGGTGGCAAGAGGCTGCCAACGGATTCCAGTGGTCGCTGGTTTGAGTGGTCGGGGGCCTTGAAATCACCCTCGATCGTCGTTGTCGCGGCACCCCCGGACGTCAGTGGCTCAGTTATAGCGACATGCCTGAAAACCTTCGAAACTGCGGTCGTCACGGACGTCGCCTCCGTGAAAGAAGCGGTCCTTGGCGACCTGTGGGACGAACACGTGAAAGCCACTGACGTTGGCGGGTTAGACCTTGAACGGTTCGTTGGCTCCCACCCCATGGCCGGCCGGGCACGTTCAGGCGCCAGCCATGCGGACGGCGACCTGTTCATCGGGCGTCCCTGGGTCATAGTCCCCACAGAACAATCATCAGACCAAACGGTGCTGGCAGTGCGAAATCTGGCGGTCGACGTCGGCGCCGTGCCGCTTGAACTGGGTCCCGAAGACCACGACCAAGCAGTCGCGCTTGTCTCCCACGTGCCTCAACTGGTCTCAAGTCTGCTGGCCGCCAGGCTTGCGGGCGCGCCGCTTGAGGCGTTGGGGTTGGCGGGGCAGGGGCTGCGCGACACGACCCGCATCGCGGCTTCCGACCCGGGGCTCTGGACCGCCATCATTGCTGGAAATGCGCATCCTGTGGCAGAGATACTGAAAGACCTTCGTGACGACCTAGATGCTCTTGTCACAGGGCTTTCCGGTGAGGCACTGGCCGACGGTCGGGCAATCGCGCCCGGCATCGCCGGAGCAATCGCGACAGTCATTGCTTCGGGGAACCGTGGCGTGGAGCGCATCCCCGGTAAGCACGGAGAGGCCCCGCGCAGATGGGGATACGTTGAAGTGCTGGTTCCCGATAAGCCCGGTGAACTGGGTCGACTCTTCACGGACCTTGGCGACATAGGAGTGAACCTTGAGGACTTGGTCTTGGAGCACTCGGTTGGTCAGCCGGTCGCCCTCGCCCGCGTCATGATTGACCCGGGGCGCGTTGACGAAACGGGAACAGAACTGGAGGCACGCGGCTGGACGGTCGCGTCGAAGGCGTTGCGGTAGGCGACGGTTCGCACATAGTTGGGAGAAAGTAGCGTGACGGAAGCGGGTATTGGCGAGGGCGAGCGTGAGCCGAACGCCCTCGACCTGAAGAACAGGGTTGCGGGACGCGGTGTGCTGATCGCCGTGGACGGGCCGTCCGGTTCGGGCAAGTCGACGGTGTCGAAGCGGGTTGCGACGGCGCTGGGCATTGCGTTCTTGGAGACGGGCGCGATGTACCGTGCGCTCACGTGGCTATGCATGGAAGATGGCGTGGACTTGGGTGACGCAGCCGCGGTGCTCGCGAAGGCTGACGACTTGCACTTCTCATCGGTGGGTACCGTTGAGAACCCGTGTTTCATGGTTGGGGAGCGGGACGTCACGGAGGCGCTGCGGTCCGTGGAGGTCGCCGGGAATGTTTCTGTGGTCGCGGGTTACATTCCGGTGCGCAAATGGATGGCTCAGGAGCAGCGCCGACAGATGCTGGCTGCCCGGCAAGACGGCCGCGGAATGATCGCGGAAGGAAGGGACATAACGACTGTTGTCTGCCCGGACGCGGACGTTAGGGTGCTTCTTCTGGCAGATCCAGAAGCGAGGCTGCGGCGGCGCGTGATGGAAACCTATGGTCGCGTCACCCGGGAGCTAATGGACAAGACGCGCGTTTTGGTGAGCGGGCGCGATGAGGTGGACTCCAAGGTTTCTGCGTTCATGGAACCCGCGACGGGTGTTGTGGCCATCGACTCTTCGGATAAGTCTGTCGATCAGGTCGAGGACGAGGTGATGGAGTTGGTACGCGCGTGGGTCAGTGCTTGATCCACCTGATGATCACGGGCGGGGCCTTGGAGGCGAAGTCCGCGCCGGAGCTCAGATAGTAAGAGCCGAACTCCCAGTGCCAAGGCTCCGGGTTAGAGCCACCGCTGCCGGCCCAGAACGGTAGATACCATCCGTAGTTGGGGCCGTTTTCCATAAGCCAGGCGAACTGGGCGTCTCCGAAGCCTAGGAGCCCGCCGGGACCATTCAGGTCGATTGCCATTCCCCAGCCGTGGAAGCTGCGCCCAGCAAAGCCCGCTCTGTAACCAGAGGCGAAAGAGATATTCGTGCCAAATGTTGCAGCGTAGTCGTCGTTGAGCGCTGTTAGCAGGGGCAGCGTTGGGCAGTACACCTGGAACGAGGGCGACCAGGGGACGGAGCAAAGCAGGTCGGATGGCACGGATCCGTTGGCTTGCTGTTGGATTGGGCCGCCTTGGTCCGCGGCCCACTGAAGCAGTTCAATGGCCGACGAAGAAGCGGGAACCGAAGTAAATGACCTGCTGGCCACTCCTGGAGATGTTTCAAGAACAACCGGCTCTGGTTCTGGCTCTGGTTCCGCGGCGGTGGCGCCGACCTCTATACCGCTACCATCCCACGGCGTGTGGATGGAGACGATGGTTACGGAGTCGTTGCGCATCAAGAGTTTCTCAAAATCCGCGTCCGTGGGCGGGCTGGGAACAACGAGGAGTCCCGGAATCAGGGCCAAGGCTGCGGAGGATAGGAAACTCATAAGGCTATCTTGCTGTATGGCGCGTGAAATGGGAAATGGTGCGGCTTTGCATCACCATTTGCGGGCCAAAGCACGTTTACTGTCGGGCTGACAGGATTTGAACCTGCGACCCCACGACCCCCAGTCGTGTGCGCTACCAAACTGCGCCACAGCCCGTTCCGACTAGGCAATCTTACGGCAGGGTGTTCGGGACGCCAAATCGACGTAGAGAGATACTCCTGACATCCGATGTTGCACACAGTGCAAGGATGCACTCAGTGCAATACGCTGTTCTTGTGAACACATTGGATGGGGCTGCGCAGGCCCGCCCTCGCCCCGCACCGACGGGCACGCGCCGCCAGCGCAACCGCGCGCAGACTGAGGCGGCGCTGGTTGATTCTGCTTACACGTTGCTGCGGGCACACGGCTTCGATGCGCTGACAGTGGAGTTGGTCGCGGAGGGAGCGGGTGTTTCGCGCCGAACATTCTTCAACTATTTCCCGACGCTGGCCGACTCGGTTACCTACCATGTTGAGGCGCTGTTGGATGAGGCGCTGCGCCTCTTCTCAGAAATGCCGGCTGACGCAGATATGGCGGGAGCCGTGAGGGAAGCCCTAGAGTCCATCGCGCACACAGAGGCACTCGAAAAAGTCGCGTACCTGCATTACTGCTCCAAGCGTTCCGATGGGTTGCGCGCAACCAGTTTGCTTGTTTGGGAGAGGGCGCGACGTCAACTGGCGCAGGCCGTTACGACAAGATACCCGCAAGTGGATGACCTAGAGGTCGCCGTCCTCGTCGAAACGCTCATCGGCGCCTTCTACGCGGCATTCAATGTCTGGAGTGACCATTTGGCGGGCGAACCAACCACCAAAGACACAGCTCATCTGCTTGATTACCTGCGGCGCGCACTTGCGATAACCGCGAACGGCCCGCTGGGGTCGAACTAACTTTGCCACCCTGAACCCCTCCTACTTCGAAAAGGACCTTCCGCAAAATGGCACAGTTCCTACACCGCCTAGGCGGTTTTGCACACAAGCGGCGCAGAGTAGTCGTCGCGGTTTGGTTGGCTGTCCTGCTGGCCGTTGGGGGATTGGCTGGCGTGTTCATGGGCAAGCTATCTAACACGTTCACGATCCCGGGAACTGAGACTGAACGCGTTATGGACCTAATGGAGCAGGAATTGCCGGAACTTGCTTCGGGTACCGGCACCCTTCTGTTCGTATCCCAAGATGGGAAGCCGTTTACTCCGGAGCAGAAAAGCGCAATCCAAGACGCGGTTTGGGAAATCGGACGGCTGGATTCCGTGCGCTTCATTACCGATCCGTTCGACATGCAGGACGACCTCGATTCCGCCGCCGTGTAACTGGCTGACGGAGAAGCGGAAATAGCGGAAAATGAGCTCCTACTGGAGGAGGGCGCAGACCAGATCGCACAGGGGAGATTCCAGATTGCTGAAGCTAAGCGGCAGATGGAGGAAGGTGCAGCGGAAATTGCAGCGAATGAGCCCACGCTCATAGCGGGGCGCGCGGCCCTTGAGGATGGGCGGGCGCAGTTGGCGACCGCGGGCGCCGCACTAGCGGCCGGTGGGGCAACGCTTGATGCAGGAGCGGCTGAACTGGAGTCGGGGCGTCAGCAGCTGGCTCAGGGGGAAGCCGCATACGCCGCGGGAAAAGCCAAGATTGCCGACGGGCAAGCACAGGTGGATGCGGGCCGTGCAACACTGGCCGAAGAGCAGGCGAAGATTGATGAGTTCGGCGCGGGAGTAACGGAGCTAACCGGCGGTCTGGGTGTATCTGAGCTTTCGCAGGTTCCCGCGGCCATCGAGGCCGCCCAGGCGCAGAT